>DYHU01000074.1:0-11668 GCA_020724025.1 Syntrophorhabdus sp.
GGGAGCCTCCGGCGATTTCTTGCCCGAACTATGCCCTATAGTGTCTGAATTGCAAGAACCCCATTCCTTACCTTGTGGGTTTCCCTTTTTTGTGGTATATAAGTTTCCATGCTGAAAGGGAAAGAGATCGTTTTAGGGGTGACGGGTGGAATTGCGGCTTATAAGGCGGCTGAGTTTGTCAGGCTTCTGGTCAAACAGGAGGCCCAGGTTCATGTGGTCATGACCCGAAATGCTCAAGAGTTTGTCACCCCGCTCACCTTTCAAACCCTTTCAGGAAATTCGGTGATCACCGATCCCTTTACTTTACTCGAAGACAAAAAAATCGGTCATGTCGCATTAGCTGATTTGGCAGAGCTGATCGTCATCCTTCCTGCCACTGCCAATATCATCGGAAAGATTGCCAATGGGATTGCCGACGATTTCCTCTCCACCATGGTGATGGCCTCCAGGGCGCCTGTCCTTTTTGTTCCTTCGATGAATGTCAATATGTGGGAGAACAGTGGACTTCAGAAGAATATCCAGACCCTCATGGAGAGGGGCTACCATTTGATGGAACCCGGGGAAGGGGAACTGGCCTGCCACTGGTATGGAAAGGGAAGGCTGGCTGAATTGAGTGATGTCCTGGAGAGAATGGAAGATATCCTATCTCCAAAGGATTTGAAGGGAGAACGAATCCTCGTGACCGCCGGTCCAACCCAGGAATCGATCGATCCGGTTCGATTCATCACCAACCATTCTTCAGGAAAGATGGGGTACGCCCTGTCAAAGATGGCAAGACGGAGAGGGGCTGAGGTCATATTGGTAACAGGTCCTACTTACCTCCCCATTCCCCGTAGCGATATTGCACTGATTTCTGTAAAGACGGCGGAGGAGATGCGAAAGGCCGTCTTTACCCATTTAAAAGACTGTTCGGTGGTCATTAAGGCAGCTGCAGTTTCGGATTATCGGCCGAAGGAGATTAGCCGGACGAAACTGAAGAAGAGCGTTCCCAGCACTTCCCTGGAACTGGAGAGGACAAGAGACATCCTTGGAGAGATAGGAAAGAAGAAGGGAAAGCGAATTCTTGTCGGATTTGCCGCCGAAACCGAGGACCTTGTCTCCAATGCGAGAAAGAAATTGAAAGAGAAGAATTTAGATCTGATTGTGGTCAATGATGTGACAAAACCGGGGGTGGGGTTTGCCTCGGAAACGAATCAGGTGAAGTTTCTATACCCATCCGGAGAGGTGAAGGATTTTCCCATGATGTCTAAGGAGGAAGTAGCTCAGTTTATCATGGATGAGGTCGTCAGTCTGTTGCAAAGAAATCAATAGACCATTTATTTAGCATCGGCCTTCTTCTCTACCTTCTTTTCCTCACTCTTTACGCTCTTCGGTTTTTCAGACGCTTCCTTATCCGACTTACTCGCTTCCTGGCGGCTCGGTGAGGGGTAGTCGTTCACATAGAAACCAGAGCCTTTGAGGATGAAGTTGGTGGCCGAGATCAGTTTTTTAGCCTGGCCCAAACATTTGGGACAGGCCGGATTGCAGTCCTCATCTATTTTGTGAAAGATCTCGAAGACCTCATTGCATTTTCGACATTGATATTCATAAATGGGCATTCCTCTATACCTCCCGTTAAGCCTGTAAGCTCATGCCGGCGCTCATCTCTTTCTTTAACTTTTTTAACGCCTCTCCCTCAATCTGCCTGACCCGCTCCCGCGATAGTTTAAGGTGGGTGCCGATCTCCTGGAGCGTAAGGGGTTCATCAGACATAATCCTGTTTTTAATGATAAAGACTTCCTTATCGTTTAAACGTTTCAAAGCCTTCTGGACCTCCAGTTCTCGAACCCCTTTTTCCTGTTCCCGAGCCAGGGTTTCTTCCTGATTGAGAGACTCTTCCTGAAGAAGGTCCAGATGCGTCAGCTCTTTGCCTTCGTCAAACGGAGCATCCAAGGAGAGATCCCTTGAAGCCATTCTCTGCTCCATCTCAATAAGGTCTTCTTTAGGGACATCCAAATCTTTGGCCAGAAGTTCATACTTCTTTTCATTCTCCCGATCAGATTCCAGCGCTTTTCTCACCTTTCCGATCTTATAAAAAAGTTTCTTCTGCGCCTGTGTGGTTCCGATCTTCACCAGGCTCCATGTTTTAATGATAAAATTCTGCATGTAGGCCCTGATCCACCAGATGGCATAAGATATAAACCGGTTTCCTTTGTAGGGGTCAAACTTCTTAACCGCCATCATGAGCCCGATATTTCCCTCCTGGATAAGGTCAAGGAGTTTGACGCCATAAGACTTATATTCAAGGGCCACCTTGACTACAAATCTCAGGTTTGATGTAATCAATTTATGTGCCGCATCAATATCGTTGTGCTTACGATATTTTACAGCAAGATCAAACTCCTCTTCCGGTGTTAAGAGGGGGAACTGATTGATCTGTACGAGATAAGTTTGGAGAGAATTCTTGACAACAGGCAAGTTGGACATTATATAAACTCCATATCAGTTTATTAGCACTCCAGAAGAAAGAGTGCTAATAATATAATATATTGGCTTTTAGAAGTCAAGAGAAGTTGTCCATCTATTTGATTTTATTATTTAATTTCAAGATTTAGCTGATAACGATTCGCCTTCTCCGGAGGATGCCATGGCTGACGAAAAGAGAAATGAGGAGCAAGAAAAGGGTTTTGTTGTGAGGGATAAGAGATTTACTGCCAAAAAAGAGGAGGAGAAGGTTTCTCCAAAAGAGGATAAGAGGGAGGAGCCATTAATAGAAGAAGCTTCGGGAGAGGAGGGTCCTCTTCCGGAGATCAGTTTTACGAGTTTCATTTTCTCGCTTAGCACATCTGCCCTCATCCAATTGGGAGAGATCGAGGATCCATTTACTCGAAAACAGTCGAAAAATCTTCCCATAGCCAAACAGACCATAGACCTCATTGGAATGCTTAGAGAGAAGAGCAAGGGAAATCTGACTTCAGAAGAAGAAAAGTTATTAGATAGCGTCCTCTTCGACCTTAGAATGAGGTATGTAAAAGCCGCAGGATAACCGTAAACATGGAATAATGGAACAGTGGAATCATGGAATGATGGGAAAATTTCTATTCGCATTTAAACTCAGTATTCCAGTATTCCAACATTCCATCCTTCCATGCCTATTTATTTTTTAAAGGTCAGATAAAAACTGCTTCCTTTTCGATGGATCTGGAAGAGGATTCCTTTTTCGATACTGGCGTCTTTCATCGCCTTTTCAAAATCCTTTAATGACTCGATCTTCTTCCGGTTGATCTCCAGAATCACGTCCCCTTCCTGGAGGCCTATTTCATCGGCGAGACTCCCATCCTCCACTGCAATGACAACCACCCCCTGTTTGACTCCGGTAATTCGGAAGCGAGCCGCCAGCTGAGGCGTTAATTCTTGAAGCCTTGCCCCTAATTTTTCCTCTCCTTCCTTCTCCTTTTGCAATTCGGCCTTGTCGGGCATGGCAGAGGTGGTCACTTCGATGGTTGTCGCTTTTCCATCCCTGAGAATGGACAATTTCACCTTCTGGCCGACTTTTTTCTTCTGGATTTCCTTGACCAGTTCACTCACATTTTTCACAGGCTTATCATCCACCGCTTTAATGATATCGCCTGATGCCATTCCCGCCTTTTCGGCGCCGGTACCCGAATAGATCTGGCCGATCAGCACCCCTTCCTTCTCTTTGGTTTTAAAGTGTTCCATCATCTCCGGAGTGATATCCTGAACACTGATTCCCAGCCAGGGCCGAACGACCTTGCCTGTTTTGATGAGATCGTTCAATATCTGCTTGGCCATATTGATGGGGATGGCAAACCCGATCCCTGTCCCCGGCTGGATGATCATGGCGTTGATCCCAACCACTTCTCCATCAATATTACAGAGAGGACCTCCGCTGTTGCCCGGGTTGATGGAGGCATCCGTCTGAATGAAGTCTTCGTAAGTACCCGTTCCCAGTCCGGAGCGTCCTTTGGCGCTGATAACGCCGACGGTGACCGTGTGCTCCAGCCCAAAGGGGCTTCCGATCGCAATCGCCCATTCGCCGACATCGAGTTTATCCGAATCTCCCAGGGTAGCCACGGGAAGGTCTTTTGCCTTAATATGGAGGACAGCCAGATCGGTCCGGGAGTCCTGACCTTTAATCGTTGCAACGAATTCTCTTCCGTCGTTAAGGCGCACCTTTACTTTATCCGCCCCTTCAATCACATGGTTGTTCGTTAGAACATAGCCCTCTTTATCAACGATGACCCCTGATCCACCGCTTCTCTGTTTATGCCGATACTCTTTTCCTTTTTCCCTGGGGCCACCGAACCCCCTGAAAAATTCCTCAAAGGGACTTCCCTTAAAAAAATCTTCTCCAAATCTTTCCCATGGTTTTATCGTGATCGTCTTTTCTGTTGTGATATTAACGACAGAAGGCTGAACTTTCTTTGACACCTCTACAAAGGCTTGCCCTAAGGACCTGGCCGTCGATAATTTATCATTTTTTGGAAGTGAATCTGCCCTGTCTTTACCCACACAGAAGAAGAGGCCGAAGAGGAGAAAAATTAAAGAAAGTCCCAGGATCAATTTTTTAGCTGTTTTTTTACTCATCGCTTATTCCTCCAAGATATCGATATTAATAGATTATCCTTTTTTGGACGAGTTGTCAAATACCTTTGGGACGAATACAAATGTTTTTGACAACCTGTCCTCCCTTTGTTAAAATAGTCTAAATTCTGGTCAACCTAAATGGAGGTCATCATGAAAGCCTTATCAGTCTCTGAGGCAAAGATGAAGCTGAGCGGATTGATCGATGCGGTCAATACAACGGATGAAGAGATTGTGATCACGAAGAATGGTCGCCCTGCAGCTGTGTTAGTGAGTCCGGAGGAATTTGAGAGCCTGAAGGAAACGGTCGCCGTAAGATCGGATTCGTCCTTAATGAAAGAGATCAGGAAGGGAATCAAAGGCTTGAAAATGAAAAAGGCAAAGCTCTATACTCTCGAGGAATTGTTCCGTTAATTTGCCCTTCGGCTATGTTTAGGGTTGAGCCTTCAACTGATCTTGTGGTTAACTGCGCGGGATTAAATAGGCGATGTATAAACTTGTAGTCCCAGAAGACATTCGAGAACTGATTAAAACGATGCATCCCTCTCTGAAGAAAAAGGTTAAATCTTCACTAAAAATGGTTTTATCTGACCCCCATTCGGGGAAAGCTCTCATGGATGAACTTTCAGGGTTAAGAAGTTTCCGGGTGAGTTCTTTCAGAATCATCTACAGGATCAAAGGCCCCGAACAGATCGAACTTGTTGCTATTGGTCCACGGGAGCACATCTACGAAGAGACTTTCCGGATCGTTCAGAAAGAGGAAGAAGGGTGAAAAGAGGCCCTAATTTCCCTGGCGAAACCTTCCGTGTCCTGAATGAAAAAGAAGAATGTGAATACTGCGAATAAAGCATGGCGCATAGCGAAAAGAGTATTACCCCGGCGCCAGAGCACAGTGTTGATTTGAAGATTGGGGAAGACTTCAGGTCAGTGAGAGGGGATGGTTGGCAATAAAAGTTACAGCTTCATCGATTTTTGGCCTTCTGAGAGTCCTCTGTCGAAAATTTTCAGGCTCACTTCCCTAAATTTTGGAGGGGTGACACGATCGATGGATTGCCTCAGTTTTTCATGCGGGAAGGGAAACCTGGGGTGGGCCGAGGCGAAACCAATCAGAGCGATGTTGGTTGACTGGACCGATCCCATTTCACGGGCCATACCGTCCGCCGAGAATATGTAAATTTCAATCCCCTTCTCCTTCAGGTAATTCCTGATCTGATCGTTCATATAGTCAGGATCTGAGGCGTTGATAAAACCGAGACCTCCGTTTTGACCAATTGCAGATGGTCTGAGATAGTGAACGGTTTTCAAAGCCTCATTCCTTTCAAGGGACAAGAGGATGTTGGCGCTTCCCCTTTTTACAAGGGGGCTATCAAAATTTCCAATTTTGAGATGGGTAATCACCGAGCCACCCCGCTGGCTCATGCCGTGATCCTCTGATCCAATCACAGGATGTCCTTCCTGGAGAGCAAAATCGGAGAAGATCCGGGTCACCAGGAGAACGCCCTGTCCACCCACTCCGGAAATAATCATCTGGATGTTCAATCTTTCTCCCTCACCTTCAATCTCTCCCGCCAGATTCTGTGTCGCAATTAGCCGTTCGCCCTTCGACACGCTCAGGACGAACGGCTAAGTAAATGATTTTTAATGTGCCGTAGTCCGTTCGTGGTGAGCCTGTCGAACCATGAACGGACTTATGACACAGTCTCCCAGGGGAAAGGACGTGCTAACTTTTCTTCTCTCCACTTACCTGATAGATTCCTTCCTGGCCACAGACCTGCAAGCAGAGACCGCAGTCCACGCAGGTGAACCGGTCAATCTTCACACGGCCGTCCTCTCCTCGAATCAGGGAGGGGCACTCGAACCGTTTGAGACAGTAGCCACAAGCAATACAGGCACCCACAGCAGGCATATCGATCGCTGAGGTAGGACATTCCTGGGCACAGACGCGACACCCTGTACATTTGTTGTAATCAATGACATAACGGTCCTCGATTTTGGAAATCGCTCCCTCAGGGCACTGGATCATACAGGTGTCGCATTGACAACAAGCTTCTTCTTGATACACAGGCAAAAGGGATTGAGGCATCTCTCCGCTTTTCACCTGAGGAAGACCCGTTTCCGGCGGAGGGATATGGCGGATATCGACCTTGATCGGGTTCACTTTGAGCTGCTCTTTTTGATAGATGATGCAGGGATAACGGGAAATGATGACAGCCATTCCACCCCCCGGTTGCAGAGTATAGTTGTACGCTTTTTCGGCTTCCCGGATCAATCCCTTGATATCATAAGGATTGACCACCCGGAGGTATTTGACACCGCATCCTTTCACCAGTTCTTCAATCGAGAGGGCCTTACCGGGATGACCATCCGCCGTCATTCCGGATTCCGGAGTGGGTTGCATACCCGTCATCGCTGTAATGGAATTGTCGAGGATGACGAGAATAAATTTGGCCCCATTATAGACAGCATTCAAGAGTCCTGGAGCACCCGAATGATAGAATGTCGAATCTCCAATGGTGGCAATGATGGGAATGTCCTTACCATCCTGATGATAAGCTTGATAGAGGCCGCTGGCAAAGGTGATGGCCGCCCCCATGTCGTGACAGGTATCTACTGATTCCATATTCATTCCCAGGGTGTAGCACCCGATATCGCTGGGAAAGATACCATTCGGAAAGGCCTTTTTCAGGGCAAAGAAAGAAGACCGGTGAGGACATCCCGAACAGAGGGTTGGCCGACGGATGGAAAGACCGAGGTCGGACACCATCTTCTCAAGCGGGGCAGTGGAAGTCACTTCCGGCACAGGGATGGAAAACTTCCTGCACAGATCCGATATCACACGGGTGATGGTCTCGGGAAGCATCTCTCCTTCATTGGGAATGGTTCCGTCCAGTCTGCCAATGACTTTTGATTTATCCAGGATCTGAAGCTCGATCACGGGTTCGGTCTCCTCGAGAATCAGGACATGATCACATCTCTCGATGAAGGACTCCACGATCTCAGTGGGAAGAGGGTAGGGAGTTCCTATCTTGAGAACCGGGATCTCCTCCTGGAGCCCTAATTCAGATAGAATGTCTCGAGCGATGGAGTAACCGATTCCGCCGGCAATGATTCCCAAGGCGGTCCTGTCCTTGTCGTGCTCAATAAAATTGAGAAAGGTCATCGAATTGAACTCTTCCGCAATATTTTTGAGCTTTTGATTAAGCTGTTTGTGGAGGATGAATCGGAATCTGGGCGTTGCGCTCCATCGCTGGGGGTTGCGCTCGAAGTTCGCTTTTCTTTCCATTTTAATGATGGGATTGAAAGTGATGGTTTGCTGGGCGTGGGAAACCCTTAAAACGGGGCGGAGGATGACAGGAATCTGGTATTTTTCGGAAAGATCGAAGGCAATGGGTAACATCTTCTGGGCTTCTTTTGGATTGGCTGGATCGAAAACCGGAACCTTTGCAAACATCGCCATAAAGCGGGTGTCCTGTTCGGTCTGGGAAGAAAAAGGTCCGGGATCGTCGCAACTGATGATCACAAAACCACCGATTGTTCCGATATAGGCTGAACTCATCAATGGATCGGTGGCCACATTGAGCCCTACCTGTTTCATGGCGACTGCAGCCCGCTTCCCCGTGTAAGAAGCCACCAATGCGTTTTCGAAAGCCACCTTTTCGTTGATGGACCATTCCACATAAATGTCGAGGTTATTCTCCTTTTTAAAACGGACGACGGCAGGGAGGATTTCTGAACTGGGGGTTCCTGGATAGGCCGCAAAAAATTGACATCCGCTCTCCACAATTCCTCTGGCAATAATTTCGTTTCCAAGTAAAACCCTTTTTTCTTCCTCCGACATCTTTACCTCATCGGCTATGTGCAAATTGACCTACGTCGGTTTTTCTCTATTCTAATCCTGATGGTCTCGTAAAAAGTCGTCACTCCGTTGAAAAACGGAGTCCAGGGAATTTATAACTGGTTGAAAGAACTGGATTCCGGCTTTCGCCGGAATGACGGAAAAACCAACTTTTTGACTTTTTACGAGTTCATCAATCCTGATATACTAAATTTTAACTGATTCGGTTGAGAACCTCAATTCCTTTCAAGAGGGTTTCCTCTGATGCGGCAAAGGAGATCCTGACATGGGTATTTCTTTTGGAAAAGACACTGCCGGGGACGATGAAGAGGTTGTTTTGAATGGCCCGTTCTACAAAGGCCTCTCCATTTCCTCCAGGGACCTCCGGGAAGATGTAGAAGGCCCCTTGTGGCTTTTGAAGACAAAACTTTTTCTTCAGCCCTTCATAGATCAAATCCCTCTTCTTTTTATATTGCCGGATGTAATCCTCGACATTGAAATCCAAAGCCTTGACCGCTGCCTTCTGGGCAAAGGAGTTAATGCTGGAGAAGGTATATTGTTGAAGGGTGATCATCTGCTGGAGGATTTCCTTTGGGCCTGCCACATAACCCAGTCTCCATCCCGTCATCGCCCAACCCTTTGAGAATCCGCCAAAGGTTAATGTCTTTTCATAGAGCTGTCCAATACAAGGACAGGAAGGTGCATCAAAGACAAAATTATCATAGATGTCGTCTGAGAACATGAGAAGATCTCTCTCGCGGGCAATCCTGACGACCATCATCAAGTCTTCCTTTGGATAGATGGCTCCGGTTGGATTATTCGGACTGTTGATGATGATGAATTTGGTTTTTTTCGATATCTTCCTGACAAGTTCTTCTTCCCTCAAACGAAAGTCAGGATAGGTATCCACAAAGATAGGAACACCTCCCATCAGAAGAACCTGATATTCATACATCACGAAAAATGGATCCGGGATGATGACCTCATCCCCCGGATTGATGAGAGCGAGGCTGGCAAGCAGCAAGCCACCGGTTACCCCTGCTGTCACCATGACCTCCTCAAAATGGACTCCCTTGTTTTTGAGATGGGAAGCGATCTTCTCCCTCAGTTCCGGGATACCCTGTGTAGGAGTATATTTGTTGAATCCTTTCCGAATCCATTCAATCCCCTCCTCTTTGAGAGGCTCCGGGATATCAAAATCGGGTTCTCCTATGCTCAAATTGATGGGATCTTTCATCTGGCGGGCCAGGTCAAAGATTCGCCTTACCCCAGATGGTTTAATATTTCTTAACCGATCAGAGATCAGCATCCTGTCACTCTCCTTCTTCTTTTACCTTTTTTGCTTTTTCGATAAGTTCAAGAATCGTATCGAGTCTTGTCTTGGTTGAAGGTGCGAGGGCGCTTTGAAGTTGATCAAAGGAATAATGTTCGTTCAGGAATTTGGCTATCTCGACCCTGAACTCCCAGCAGATGATGATCTTCCTGCAGGGAAGGTCTTGGCTAACATTACGGCAGTAATGAAAAGGAACTTCCCCCCCTAACATGGGACAGCGGATGATGAGCGAATCGTATTCCTCGATCATTTGAATATTTTAGCACAAACTCATTCAACAAAAATCCTGCGGGCCTTTGGACCCGCAGGATTTTTGTTTTTAGGCAGGTTTGCCTTTTTTCATTGCTTGAGGTTTTGGCAGGCCTTCAATGGCCTTGAGAGATTTTTTCATCTCTTCCTCTGGCAATGGGTAATCGACGAGTTTTCCGCTGAAATAGGAGTCATAACCACCCAGATCCATCAGGCCGTGGCCGCTCCAGTTGAGAAGGATGACCTTCTCCTTTCCCTCTTCTTTAGCCTTCTTCGCCTCTTCAATAACCACCTGTATTGCATGACTGGTCTCAGGAGCAGGTATGGCTCCTTCAGTTCTCGCCCAGAGCACAGCAGCAGCATAGCACTCCAGTTGGTTATAAGCCCGAGGTGTAATCAGTCCTTCAATAATCAATTGGCTCACGAGAGGAGCCATCCCATGATATCGCAAACCTCCAGCATGGATGGGTGCTGGGATGAAGGCATGTCCAAGGCTGTACATGGGGAGGAGAGGAGTTGTGGCGGCTGTATCACCGAAATCATAGACAAAGGGTGCCCTGGTCATGGTGGGACATGAAGTCGGCTCTGCAGGGACAATGGTGATTTGGGCGCCGTTTATTTTGTCCAAGACAAAGGGGAAGGCAAGGCCCGAAAAATTACTTCCCCCGCCTGCGCACCCTGTCACAACATCGACCTTCTTTTCTCCGAATTTCTCCAACTGTTTCTTGGCCTCCAGGCCGATAATCGTCTGATGCATGAGCACATGGTTCAAAACGCTTCCCAGAGAGTATCGGGTGTCTTTGGAAGTGACCGCATCTTCGATAGCTTCACTGATGGCGATCCCAAGGCTCCCTGGAGAATCCGGAGTTTCTTCCAGAATCTTTCTTCCTGCATTCGTGTCTTTGCTCGGGCTGGGAATACAGTTCGCCCCCCATGTGTTCATCATCATACGGCGATAGGGTTTTTGATCGTAACTGATTCTGACCATATAGACCTTGCACTCCAGACCAAAGAGGCAGCAGGCAAAACTGAGGGCGCTTCCCCATTGGCCTGCACCCGTCTCCGTGGTGATTCTTTTGATCCCGAAAACTTTGTTGTAATAAGCCTGTGCAATGGCTGTGTTGGGTTTATGGCTTCCGGGAGGGCTCACCCCCTCATTCTTATAATAAATTCTTGCCGGT
Source organism: Syntrophorhabdus sp. (assembly GCA_020724025.1). Next base: position 11,183 of record DYHU01000074.1, read on the forward strand.
GTTCCCAAAGCCTTTTCCAGGGCATAGGCCCGATGGAGGGGCGTGGGTCTCCAGATGAGAAGCTTCTCCATCACCTCTTGAGGGATATCGATCCACCGTTGTGTGCTAACCTCCTGTTCGATGAGGTTCATTGGAAAAACTGGAGCGAGGTCTTGAGGACCAATGGGCTGTCCTGTCCCAGGATGGATAGGGGGTTGAAGGGGCGTGAGTAAGTCTGCTTGAATATTATACCATTGCTTTGGAATCTCATCTTCTTTGAGAAAAACTTTAAATTCCTTCATAATTTCCCTCCTTCTCTGTTGAAAAGAGTCCTTTTAAGGTGCGGGTCTCCTCTTCATCACCTCCTTTTCTGAAGCCCTTAATTGCTGTTTAAAAAATTCCCCACCTTCAAAAGCAGAATTCCAAATATCAGTAATTGATGGAGTTGTCAAGGAATTTTTGGGATTTTTGGGAGTCTGGAATTTTTGGGAGTCTCCAGGAGGCCGG
>DYHU01000074.1:11768-13985 GCA_020724025.1 Syntrophorhabdus sp.
CACGAGGCACGCCTGCGTGCCGTAACGGCCTTCGGCGTGCAGGCACGGTTTTATTAATGTTTGATCCGGTGATAGGTTTGATAGGGCAGTAAGTCAACCCTCATCCCCATCCTGTAACCGTCGCGAATCGCTGCTGTTCCCCTTCTGACCTGGACAGCATCCCCGATCATGTAAACATCCTTTGCATATTTGCCATAACCCACTTCTTTATTGGGGATGAGATTGGCGAGAACCACAGAGTCAGCGGGGATGGTCGTCTCCTTTTTATCCGGCCCTTCCACAACCACCTCTTTATCCCGGATCTCTTTCACGGTGCTGAGTACGACCTGGGCGACATTTCCCTCCTTCATTTTCTTCATAAATCTCCAGATATAAGAGGGATTGACATCGCTTCCAAATTTTTTGGGTTTATCCACGATGGAAACATTATATTTCCCTTTGTCAATGATATAGAGGGCTGTTGAGATGGCCGCTCCCGTACCTCCCACAATGACCACGTTCTGGCCAAGCTTTGCCTTTCCCTCTAAAACATCAAATAGGGAGACAACGTGTTTCTTGTCACTGCCGGGGATTGATTTGTCAGGGGTGGCACCCGTGGCGATAATCACGGAGTCAGCCTTTTCCTTCTCAAGAAGTTCCTTGGTCACAGGGGTGTTGAGGACGATCTTGGCTCCATGCTTATCGCATTGAGCTTTTAGATAATCGACCATTCGTTGGAATTCCTGGTCGCCCCATGGTCCATGGGCTGCCGCGGCGAATTGGCCGCCCACATGATCGTTCTTCTCATAGACCGTGACCTCATGGCCTTTTTCAGCAGCGATGGCAGCAGCCTGAAGTCCTGCAATCCCAGATCCCACAACGATGACCTTCTTCTTTGTCTTCGATTTTTGGAAACCGTAGAAACCCCATTCCACTTCGGTCTCATGTCCAAGGGAAGGCCGGACCGTGCAGCACAGTTCCGTATCCCTGAAAAGCCTGGCCAGACAGACATTGCAGGCAATACAGGGGATGATATCCTGCTGGCGGTCTTCCACAATCTTCTTGGGTAAGAAAGGATCGGCAATCATAGGCCGACACATCTCCCAGAGGTCGAGTCTCCCCTCTGCAATGGCCTTCTCCGGTATTTCCGGCAGGAAGAGACGATAGGCCATGCTGACAGAAGCCTTAATATTTTTCTTCATTCGCTCTGCAATATAGAGCCAGTTCCCCATGGGAACATCCCGGGAGATAACGGAGACAGGAGACTCCTGCCAACCCGCTGTGACGCTCAAATAGTCGATCCCTGCCTTCTCAGCAATCTTAATCGACTCAAGGCTTTCCTCCGGAGTATTGCCACCCCGGTCATCCAATAATTCCTCACCACAGAGGCGAATTCCAATCGCCACATCAGAGGGGACGGCCTTCCGGATTCCTTCGAGAATCTCCTTCATGAATTGAGATCTTCCCCGGATGTCGCCACCGTATTCATCGGTCCGTTTGTTCGTATAAGCCGAAATGAAATTTGAGATGAGATAACCCACGATTCCCGAGACCTCAACAATCTGGAAGCCGGCTTCAACAGCTCTCACCGCTCCATCGATATGCTCTTGGATGCACTGATGAATTTCTTCTTTGGTCATTTCTTTGGGAGGACGGAAAATGGGAAGTTTTTGAGGAACATTTGAGGGGCCTGCGGTATAGGGGAGCTCAATTCCCCCAACCCTTCCACAGTGCATCAATTGAAGGCAGGGAACAGCGTCATGTTTCTTGATAGCATCAGCTATCTTTTTGAGGCCTGGGATGAATTTATCATCCCAAATGGCCATCATTCCCACATAACCCTTTCCTTCGCCCTTTGGTTCTGTAAAAGCGCCTTGAGAAGTTACGATACCTGCTCCACCACGGGCTTGGGCTTCCATATAACCCACTTCTTTATCGGAAACATACCCATCCCGATAATTAAAATTTGTCTCCGTGGAGGCATACTTAATCCGGTTTTTGATCTCCACCTTACCAATCTTGATGGGGCTGAAAAGATGTGGATACTTTTTCATTCCTGGATACATAATCTTCCTCCTTCGATGTGGTTAGACCCTTAAAAAACAAGATAAACTACTACCATCGCCTCCTTCCTTTGTCAAGAAATAATTCACAAATAGCATTTGTTGTCACGGCCGATCTTCCAAAACTCTGTATTTTCCTAATGATTCCAAAGAGGAATCCGAAATGTGCTTTAAA
>DYHU01000075.1:0-5427 GCA_020724025.1 Syntrophorhabdus sp.
GGTGTAAGCGTCTTTGTCAGCGTCCAGATCGCTATCCACACCGCCATCGAAGCCTTCAATGCCACCGTGGATCATGTCTCAGGAAAGGCCCATCTCCAGGTCACCTCCTCCGGAAGAGGATTCCCTGAAGACGTTTACCTCAAGGTTAAAAAAGTGGTGGGAATAAAGGCGGCCACACCGGTCATCCAGTTTATTTCGAAGATTGACGGACCCATTGGGGAACCCCTTTATCTTCTTGGAATCGATATCTTCAGCGATCAGCAGTTTAGGAATTACGAACTCTATGCGGCGACAGATGAGGACCTCCGTTTTCTAAAAGATCCAAAAGCCATTGCCATCACAGAGAAACTGGCCCTTCGGCATGGATTGAAGAAGGGAGATGCATTGCCTGTCATCTTCGGTTCAAAAAGGGTCACCCTCCATATCACAAACCTTCTAAAGATGGAAGGTCCGGCAAAGTCTCTGGAGGGAAATTTCGGCCTCATGGATATTGCCGCCGCTCAGGAGGCGCTGGAGAAGGTGGGGCTCATCGACCGGATCGATCTGCTGGTGGATCAGTCGATCTCTTTCGACGGTGTGGAGAAGGAGTTGAGAAAAGTCATCCCTCCGGGAGCTGAAGTCCGGCGTTCCGATACCCGGAGCGGCCAGATCGAAAAGATGGTCTCTGCTTTCCATCTCAACCTGACAGCTCTCAGTCTAATCTCCCTGGTCGTAGGAATGTTTCTCATTTACAACGCCATATCCATCTCGGTCATCCAGAGGAGGCGGGAGATCGGAATCCTCCGGAGCCTCGGCGCCACCCGGTCACAGATTCTCGGCCTCTTCTTATCCGAGGCAGGACTGATCGGAGGGTTGGGGAGTCTCATCGGGATAGGAGTGGGAATCGGTCTGGCAAAAGTGATGCTCTACTTCGTCTCAAGAACGATCACCTCGCTCTATATTCTGGTGAGGACAGAAGACCTGATCATCTCCCCCTTCCTTCTCATTGCAGGTGGATTGCTGGGATGTCTTGCTTCGGTCTTCTCCGCGATCGGGCCTGCAAAAGAGGCTTCGGAAATTCCACCCAAGGAAGCCCTCTCTCTGGGAACCCTTGAAAGAAAGGTGAAAATCCGTCTCAAGCTTCTCAGTCTCATCGGCCTTGCCCTTCTCATCCTCTCATTGATCTTCGCCCTTCAGAGACCCCTTGATCAGAAGCCTGTCTTCGGTTTTCTCGCCGCCCTCCTCATCGTCATCGGGGTATCTTTTCTGATCCCTTCAATCATTCTCCTGCTCAACCGTCTCGTTGCCCCCGTTCTTCATCTCCTGTTCGGTGTGGAGGGGAGGCTTGCCAACCGCTACCTCAGAGACTCCATAGCAAGAACAATGATTACGATCGCCGCATTGATGACCGCCCTCTCCATGCTCATCAGTATCTCCATCATGATCCTCAGCTTCAGAAAGACGGTCGATCTCTGGGTGGAGCAGTCCCTCAATGGCGACGTCTTCATCTTCCCGGGCTCCTATTCCCTGACCGGTTACTCCGCGCTTCTTCCTCTTGAGGTCTCAAGAGCACTGCCTTCCCTTCCCGGAGTCAAAGCAGTCGATTCCTTCAGGGCATTGGAGATCGAATATCGAGGTCAGCCCGCACTGATCGCCTCTGTCAATGGTGAGGTCTTTCTCGATTTGAAGGTGATTCGCTTCACCCGGGGGGATTCCAAAACGATTCTCAACCGGTTTGCCTCAGGCCAATCCATTCTGGTGACAGAATGCTTCTCACTCCGGCATCAGGTCGATGCAGGCGATCGAATTAAGATCAACACCCCCCAGGGAGTACGTGAATTCTTAATCTCCGGTGTTTTTTACGATTACTCGTCCGACTGGGGAATGATTCTCATGGAAAGGCGCCTCTTCCAATCCCTCTGGGATGACGAAACTTTTCACAGCGCTGGAATCTATCTGAAGGAAGGGGCCTCTCTCGACTCATTTAAAGAGATGCTCCGCGAGAGATTCTCAAAACCTTATCAACTCTTTGTGGTCTCTCATCGTGAGTTGCGAAATGAGATTCTTAAAGTCTTTGACCAGACCTTCGCCATCACCTATGCCCTCGAATTGATCGCTATCTTTGTGGCCATCCTCGGAATCATCAACTCTTTAAATGGACTGGTGATTGAGCGCCAGAGGGATATTGGAATTCTCAGATCGATCGGTGGGCTTCGGAGCCAGATCCAGAAGATCATCCTGGTTGAGGCGGGATTGATCGGGTTCTTCAGCCTGGTTCTTGGCCTTCTTTGCGGCTTCCTCCTCTCTCTCCTCCTCATCTATGTGATCAATAAGCAGTCCTTTGGATGGACTATCCAGTTCACCATCCCTGTGATGAGGCTGATCGAGTTCTGGGCGATGGTAATGGTGGCCTCCATGGTCGCCGGTTTTATTCCAGCCCGAAGGGCCGCCAGGACAAATCCGGTAGAATCATTGAGGATGGAATAGGAATAAGTTAAGAGTTGGTAGTTCGGAGTTCGGAGCAAAGGAATTAACAATTTGAATTTAACTCAAAACTCCGAACTCATCACTCCGAACTGGAGGCAAATATGGCAGAGGAAATTTATACAAAATTAGCGAGGCATCTTGCCTCCTTGGGTATGGGTTATCCTGAGAAAGAAGAGCTTCTTGAAATCCTCAAGGAGAACTTCACCCCTCGGGAAGCAGAGGTGGCATTAGCGATTCCCGCAAAGACGATCCCGTTTAAACCTGCTCCCGTGTCAAAGATCTCGCCTCACCTGAACATCCCGGAAGATGAACTGGAACAGATCTTATCCAATTTGGCTCAGCGGGGCCTTCTCTTTTCCAAACGGATGAAGGACGGGAAGGTGGGATATGCCCTTCAGCAATTCGGATATGGCTTTCCGCAGACCTTCTTCTGGCGGGGTGTCGACACTCCAAATGCAAAAAAGATGGCGGAACTGATCAGCAGGTATGCCCGGAATGAGGAACTCCGGGAAGTTTACGGAAACACCAGGACCAAGGCATTCCGTTATATCCCCGCTACCCCGTCGTTTGAGCCGGATAGTCATGCCGTATTTCCTTTTGAGATGATGGAGGAACTGATAAAAAAAGTCCGGAGAATTGCCCTTGTCCACTGTCCTTGCCGGGCAACCGCTCAGTTAATCGGGAAGAAACGGTGTGACCATTCTCTTGAGAACTGTATTAAATATGACGAGCTGGCAGAGTATCTGATTGAGAGAGGGATTGGAAAGGAGATCACAAAACAAGAAGCCCTTCGTATCATTAAGAAGTCGGAGGAGGCAGGCCTGGTTCATCTCGTTGACAATGCACGCGAAGGCATCAAACACACGTGCAACTGCTGTGGCTGCTGTTGTTGGTCCGTTGGGACAATACGGAGAAAGAAAATTCCAAGGGATGTCCTGATGGCCACCTACTTTCTCAGAGAAACGGATCAGGAGCGATGCACAGGATGCGGGGCGTGTATCGATATTTGCCCCGTCAATGTGATTCGGATGGAGGGAGATTTCCCGGTGGTCGATAAAGAATGGTGCATCGGCTGCGGAGTCTGCGCTGTCTCCTGTCCTGCCTCCGCCGTAAAGCTGGTGAGAAAGGCCGAGGCTATTCCTCCAAAAGATTTTAAAGAATTGCATAAACAGATTTTGAGGGAGAGGAAATGGCAATAGAGGGTAATGGGGCAGAAGGGGAGGGGTCAGGTCTCAACAATCAACAATGCAACTTTGATCTGCAAAGATGCTCCTACAAAGATGTTTATTAAACAATTTCCATTGAGTATTTAATGTCATATGTTGACGGGCTGTTGCTCAAATCGATTTCATGCTTCGACAAGCTCGGCATGAGCGGAAAAGTCACATGGTTTCAACATATCACCGTTCGCCCTGAGTCCCGCCCAGGCGGGACCGAAGGGCAAACGGTTGGTTTGGGCAACAACCCGTTGAGATCTAACCCCCATTGCACTTCCCTCACTCTACGTCAAGTTGTATTTGAACCAACGTTATATATTCTGGGAGAGAGAGGTTCTACCCCAAAGGGTAAGGTAGAAAAAGTTTATTCGTAATCTACCATAAAAAGAAACCTCCTGTCCCCTATTACTATTATTAGGACCTGGAAAGTGCGGAGGGAGAAACTCTAAGGATTTGTTTATTTCTGATTGGAAGAGTGGATAGCGGCGTAACCAGCGGCGGGCAATCGCCCGACCGCTGGAATAAGTTAGACTAAACGTCCTTTCCAGTACCCAGGTTTTCTCCTGCCGTGGGCTATAGCTACAACTTCGATTCTGTTGGAGATTGGTCGATAAACAACGCTGAAAGGAAACCGCTGCAGAAGGAAACGTCGCGTACCCGCAATATATGGGGGCCAAATCTCTGGGCCCTCAGCAATTTTCTCAATAGCGCGATCAAGTTCAGCGAGGAAGGCAAGGGCTGCTGAACCACTTCGCTCTCTATACCAATGGGCTGCCGCCTGTCCTTCGGCAACAGCTTCAGGATGGAGGTCTATTTGTCGCAAGAAAATCATTGCCCTGAGATTTTGGCTCTGGCTTCGTGCCAGGGCATCAGCTTAACCTTCCCTTCATCAATCTCCTTAAGACGAAGGAGTATTTCGGCTTCCCATGCAGATTCCACATCTTGATCCACTGTATCATCAATACTGTCAAGCAAGGTCCCTGCAAGGGCCGCCCGAGCCTCAGGGGAAAGCTTTAATGCTTCCTTTAAGATGTCAGAAATATCTTGTTTCATATTCCTATTTTACCTCAGTTGTGAATAAAATGCTATAGTCTTTACGACTGAAATCAGCGGTGGCTATCAGCCGCCCCACGGAATAAGTAGTTAAGCTCTCTTCACTTTCCTTAAACTGTTAGGCCCCGACCTGATCTCCTGCTACGTTCAACTGCTTTCCCATTCCCTTTTCCTGAGACACACATTTATTACAGGAAGAATGCCTATCATCAAGAAAATCAGTGTTATTACCATAACAGAAGGTACGTTAATCTCCTCTCTGGAGGCGTCAGACAAAGCAAAGAACCAACCAAGGAATGGCAAAATCAAATAAGGTAGGAGCAGGATACTGGAAAATAAACATAGCTTCCAATTTCTTCGCTTGAGAGTATAGAATCCCCCTAAAAGAACAAACATAGCCCAAAACCAGGGTAAAAATCCTAACAGGCCTGGAATGGACCCATAGATAGCACGAAGCATCGTAATCCCCAGTACTACACCTAGAATCATTAAGATGCCTGCCGTTATTCTCATTTTCGCTATCCCCTAACGAGCCGGTAGGAAAAGTCCTTTTGACGAGTCAGAACCACGTTTTCGGGGGCCACTTGACCCTTCCCAACCATGAGATCGTTGATTGTGGCGTATTCTACGAGGCCACTTTATTCTGCATCTCGTCCAAGAATCTGCTTGGGGACTTTTTCTACAGCCTCAA
>DYHU01000075.1:5527-13974 GCA_020724025.1 Syntrophorhabdus sp.
CTTTATTCTGCATCTCGTCCAAGAATCTGCTTGGGGACTTTTTCTACAGCCTCAACACAAAGGTCACCGGGAGCCGGGTTTATCGGCGATCCGGTGCACCTACTGGTTCGGTGATCATTCATCCTGAGGAAACGCCTCATAATAGTCATCACAGAGCATGTCGTGATAGCCCCACCCAATGTTCGATGATGAAGTCATAATTGCCTCCAGCCTGCCTTGGAATTCACCCCGTTGCTCTTCCGGAAGGCTGAGGACTTTCTCTATAGCCCGCCGATAAATTCGGTTGAGGGCGTCATAAAATGCCTCGTCTATATCGCCAAAGTCCACTGTGAAGCTGTTACCGCACTCTACAAAAAATGTCAGTAATTCAGCTTCGCCGAGGGGATCTCCTACTGCCTTAGAATAGCTACTGATAGCCTTTTTTGCTTTCGAGACTTGAACCGGTTTATTGGTATACACGTCTGGGTACATGCAGGCACTGATTGTCTTCTTGTATGGACCCAGCGTGTCGTTGCCAATGCCGAACCGGGCATGAAGAAATGCCTGGTTCTCCTTCGATAGGCTATAAAGATCCGAGACTAATTTCAGCAACTGTTTCTCGTCCAAGCTGGCTACTGCCATTTTTACGTCTGACCACGTTTGACTATTGGGTTTCCGATCTCTCACCGGTGTCATTCTCCCTTTTTTCTCCATCGAATGATTGAATTAACGGACGGCTATTCGCCGTCCCGTTAAATGGTTTTTTAGATGCTTCTTTATTATTTTTGATTTAAGAGGGTATTTTCCAGGATTTTCCAGGTTGTCAATCTCTAGGTCAACATCCAATTCCGGCCAATATAAATGATAACCGTGAAGCAACTGAACATTTTGTATGGAACTCAATGTTTGATCTTTAAAGTAAGGGTAATCCTTATAACTTAAAAAGTATTCCTTTTCTTTTACAAAAAGCCAGATACCAAAAGGCGTTATATTTTCAACGCATACTAAAATGTTTTTGCCATGCCTTAATGATTTCATTTCTATGCTCCTCGACAATATTTTGAATTTCGTTTAATTTTCTCGGATTCAAACCGTGAGATACAGCCAATGATATTATGGGTTCAAGCCAAAACTTGGCTTCTCCATCCTGGCACGTTACATGGATATGGATTCTATCCTCTTCATTTGAAAGAAAATCTATAGCCTTTTTCCCTGAAAATAGTAGGACTCATACCTTTATAATTTAATTTAACTTTTTTCTTTTTGCAATCTAACGAGTCTGTAGGAAAAGTCCTTTACATCTAATCATACCATAATTTTTGGGGTCTCTCTTACCCCTTCGGTGTCCTGAAATCGTTCAACACAGCGCATTCTACGCACTCATTTATTTCCTTCACATTATAAATATTTTTTCAAGTGGCTTTTTCTACAGTTTCAACGGCCAAGCTCGGACGCGGCCCCGTGTCAGTGGCGACGTCGGTTGGAGAGTTGTTGGGCGTAACCTGGGTATGCGCCTTACCACCTGAAATAACCCAACGAAGAATCTTTACCCAAAGCGACCATGCTTGGATTTTTGGAGTTCGCCCGAGCGATACCTGCGCGGTAGCAAGAGAGTCTTCAATCAACGCATCGTGCAGAGGCCGGAAGACAACTGGCCACGATAGGGCCGCAAGCCCGTGAGTTGTCATTTCCAGTGTATGTCGCAGCACTATAGCGGACCCCGATGAGCCGACAACCTCGTAACCGTGAAATCCGTTGAAACCCTTCGGGCCAGTGAACCGGAACTTGACAGACCGCCCGGGCGTGTAAGCTTCGACAAAGTACCTGATTGGGCCATGTCCACCCTTTGCACCAACGCCAAGTGGGCGATCAAATTCCATCCGCGGCCATACATGTTTTGGCCACAACCGATCTTCCTTAGACGCAAGTGAATCAATGAGGGCACCAATTTGTATTGGGTCCGCTTCAAGTACACGCTCATGAACGTTGAGTACTTCTATGTGATTTCTCCTGTTGCGCCTAAAATTATTTTTTAAGTTTATTCTATAGATGGAGGAATTATAGGCATGTGGTAGGAAGGTGTCAATCTATTTTAAGCTCAAAGCCATTGAATTGTGGATAAATTTTCGATAAAATAATTGAAGTTTAACTATTACAAGGCATTGGGGTCGCGAACCTTGGTGTCGTGTCTTCACTCTTTACAAATGGTTCTCCCTCATCCAATAAATTGCAGAATAAAAAGGAATCTCCTCTTTGCGGGAATCCTTTTTATCCTTCTCCTCACCGCTTCAACAACATACGGTGAGGAGTTTCAGCGGGCCCTTCCCGGCAAGGTCTTCTCCTTTCCCCAGGATCACTACTCCCATCCTGAATTCAAGACCGAATGGTGGTACTATACCGGCCATCTACGGTCCGGGGACAAAAAATCCTATGGCTATCAGCTCACCTTTTTCAGAGTGGCCTTCCGAAGGGGCGCCAAAGGAGGACAATCGAAGTGGGCGATTCAGGATCTCTATTTTGCCCATCTCGCCCTCACCGACGAATCGAAGAAGCGTTTTGAATACCGCGAGAAGATGAGCCGGGGAAGTCTTGGTGAAGCAGGCGCTTCAATCTACGGAAGTAAAGAGCCTTTTCGAGTATGGATTGAGGACTGGTCAATGGAGTTGAAAGGGGTTCAATTTCAGAATCACCTTTTGAGGGCCGGAGGAAATGATTTCGGCATCGAACTTCTGCTCATGCCTGAAAAGAATCCTGTCATCCATGGAAAGAACGGAGTCAGCCAGAAGGCAGAAGGCGAGGGATATGCTTCCCACTATTATTCGATCACCCGTTTAATGACCGAGGGGAAGATTTTTTTGAAAGGAAAGGAATTGACGGTTCAGGGGATGAGCTGGATGGACCATGAATTCGGCTCCAATCAGCTCCGTCAATATCAGGCGGGTTGGGACTGGTTCAGCATTCAACTGGAGAATAGAATCGAATTGATGTTCTACCAGATTCGGCATCAAGATGGAAAACCTGATCCTTATTCCAGCGGGACGATCATCTTCCCTGATGGAAGAAACGAACACCTCCCTATCAAAGAATTTCAGATCGAAATCCTTGGCCAATGGAAGAGCCAGAAGAGCAAGGCAGTTTATCCCTCCGGGTGGAAGATCCATCTTCCCCGTTATGGAATCGAATTGATCTTATCTCCTACGATAAAGGATCAGGAATTGATCACCGCGTCCTCCACCCAGGTGACTTACTGGGAGGGAAGTGTTAAGGTGGAAGGAAAATACCAGGGCAATCCCATCAAAGGAAGAGGCTATGCCGAATTGACAGGATATGCGAAGCCTTTTTCGAAAGGAATCTGATATACCCCCTCACCCTTTCCCTCTCCCCGTAAGGGAGAGGGTGGGGTGAGGGGAATAGGAGGTGTCAAAGTGCATCAGCTTTTCTACCCCAAATCAGTGGTTGTGATCGGTGTCTCAGAAAGATCGGATAACCTTGCAAGAAATATCGTAGAAAACCTCTTCGAATTTCAATTTAACGGTGAAATCTTCCTGGTGGGAAGAAAGGATAGCATCCTCTTCGGGCGAAGGATCCTCACCTCCATGGATCAGCTCCCCGACGGCATCGATGTGGCGGTCATCCTCACTCCTGCTCAAACCGTGCCTGGCTTGATCGAGGCCTGCGGGCGAAAGAAGATTTCCTGGGCCATCATCGAAACCGGAGGATTCAGGGAATATTCAGAAGAAGGCGGCCAGCTTGAACAAACGGTCCTTCAGACCGCCCGGAAATGGGAAATCCGGATCGTAGGGCCGAACGGAATCGGAATCACCAATGTCGATAATGGTTTTGTCGTCCCCTTTGTCAAACTGAAGAAGGGACCTGTAAGCAAAGGCAAACTCTCTATTCTGGCACAGAGTGGCGGGGTCCTTCTCACCTATGCGAACCTCATGATTAGCGCCAATGTGGGGCTTTCCAAGATCGTGAGCATGGGAAACAAGCTGGACCTCAATGAAATCGACTATCTGAAATATCTTGTCGATGACCCCCAGACCGAGATCATCGGCCTCTACCTCGAGAGCCTTGAACGGGGAAGGGAATTGATGGAGATCGCCCGGTCCACCTCCAAACCGATTATCATCCACAAAGCCAATATCGGCGAGGGAAGCCGCCAGATTGCAAAGCTTCATACCGCCGCCCTGGCCAATGACGACAGGGTCGTGGAGGCCGCCCTGAAACAGGCCGGCATCATCCGCACAAAGGACTTCCGCTCCTTTGTCAATGCAGTCAAGATTCTCTCCCTGCCGCCCTGCAAAGGGAAAAACCTGGTGATCATCTCACGCTCCGGAGGAATCGGTGTGGTGGCCGCAGACTCGGCAGAACGGCACGGATTCCGTCTTCTTCCTCCGGATCGGAAGCTCCAGGAGCAGTTCCATAGTCTTTTCCGGGCAAAGGTGATCCAGCCCACCAATCCCCTCGATCTCGGAGACCTCTTCAATTTCGATCTCTATACGAATATCCTCGAACAGGTTCTTAAATTTCCTGTAGTCGAAGGAATCCTCTTTCAGCATGGGGCGACAGCCGAGGAGAAAGAGCCCTCCAGAAAATTCGTCCAGGCTGTCAAGGAACTCTCCTTCCGCTATCAGAAACCGGTTGCCCTTCAATACAACACCGATGAGGAGGAGCTCGCTTATATCAAGAGGGCCCTCGACTATCCTATCTTCACGGAACCTGAAGATGCCTTAACTGCCCTGGCCATCTCAAGGGATCACTACCGCAGATTGACAACTTCGAAGGAACAACCTCCTTCCTATCCCGTCGATCGGAGCCGTGCCGCCCTGGTTCTTCAAAAAGCAATGGGAGAGAAAAGAGATCCCCTCCTCCCGGAAGCCATGGAGGTGCTTCATGCATACGGCATTCCCCTCGCCGATTATCAGATCGTTCGCCGGAAGGAGGAGCTTCAACAGGCGTTGGAAAAGACCGGATTTCCAGCGGCCATGAAGGTCATCTCTCCGGAGATCTCCCACAAATCGGATGTGGGAGGAGTGGTTCTCCAAATCGATTCAAGGAAGAAGGCGGAAGAGGCTTATGACAGGATCATGAGCCTGAATCCGGGGAATAGGAACGGCGTGCTCATTCAAAAGATGATCTCCGGCGGGAAGGAGGTCATCCTGGGAGCAAAAAGGGATCCCTCCTTTGGACCAGTCGTCCTCTTTGGCCTGGGTGGAATCTATGTCGAGGTTCTGAAGGAGACCTCCCTTCGGGTGGCTCCCATCAATCGCTCCGAGGCAGAGGAGATGATCTCGGAATTAAAATCCTCCGCCATCCTCAAAGGCGTTCGAGGAGAGCGTCCATCGGACATCGAAGCGATCGTTGAGATGCTTCTCAGGCTCTCTCAGTTGATGGTGGACTTTCCTGAAATCGAAGGTATTGACATCAATCCGGTGATGGCGCTGGAAAAAGGGGCCACGGCGGTGGATGCCCGCATCGTTTTAAAGGATTGAAAAGGCAAAGAGTATTGGGCCCCTCATATATTAACAGTCTCATAATAGTATGGATATCCCTTGCAATTAACTCAGGGCTGCAATCGATAGAAGTAACTCCCCCTTCCCCCCTCTTAAGCTAAGAGGGGGGATATCCCTTCCCTTGAGGTAAGGGGAGGTTAGGTGGGGTTATGAATCTTTGTGTTGACAGCATCAATGTATGAATTATTTTGAGACCCTTAATATGTTGGGTTTGGGTATTTCTTTCCGCGGGGCGGCCAAAAACTCAGTGGCAGGTTTTGGGTGACCTCGCTAAAGTGAAGGATCATGCCGCAGCATCTTTGGGAAGTTCCCAGCCGGGGAAGACTAAAACACCTGGGTGACACTTCAGGGCCTGAGCCAGAACTTTTGCGCGCTCTACCCCAAGACGGACTCGATCATTTTCGATTGCCGAGATCGTAGCCTGGGGAATATCTGTAAGCTCTGATAGCTGATTTTGGCTTAATCCCTGAAGTTCACGAATAATTCGCATGGACTCCCCAACTGAAACCGTAATTCGTTTCTTTGCAGGACGATACTCCTTCATTTAATTACCTCTACTATATTTAACATGTCAAGTGATCTTATTCTCAAATTCCTAAACTTTCTCCCACCAGAATGATGGTCATATCTATTCGGGCTGGTTTTTTAGCCAAAGTGACATAGATATTGCAGATTCGATCGGGAGATTTGCAATCGGCGCACATACCTGTCTCGGCGCAGGGGGTCTTCCTGCCGAGCCGTTTTGCATTCTGGGGGGCGGCCCACTCCTTCACCCTCTTCTCTGCGGCTTCAACATCCTTCACAATCTTATTCACTCCGCAGACGATGATCGTCTTTTTCGGGCCGATGAACATGGCGCCCACCCGGTTGCCCGAGGCATCGATATTGAACAATTTTCCATCCTCGGTCACTGCATTTGTGCTTGAAAGAAAGATATCGGAAGAAAATGATTTCCGGATCAGGTCGCGAATCTCCTCCTGCGTTTTGCCCTGGCGCATAGGCCAGATGAGATGGACATTTCGACTTCCAAGACTATCCAGCAACCCGATCTGTGTCAGGGTGACAGACCCTCCCACTCCAACCGTTGCTCCATCCGGTATCTGCTTCATCGCCTCTTCACAGGCGGATTTGGAATCCGGAACAAAGATCGCTTCGAAGTTATTCTTCTTCAATGCGTTGATCGTTCTTTCGACCTGTTTCTCCTGAAACCACTGCTGCCACTGCTCCATATTCTCTTCCTCCTTTTTCCAAGTATTGGTATTGATTCTTTTAACATTATATCCCTCACCAATCAATAAAGGAGGTTCTTCCGTGTTTTTTTTGGTTACCTCCCCTTAACTTAAGGCTTAACCCCCCTTCATCCCCCCTTAATCTAAGGGGGGAATTGAGGGGGGTTAAGAGGGGGGAAGCACCCATATAAAAGCCGGAAGAACCATAAAGGAAAAGGAGAAGGAAGTATTGTGGGAGCGGCTTTGTCCATTGTCAAGGGTCCATCCTTTTCCTAAACCGACTATTGATTTAAGTCAATGATTTATCATACGATGCGATGATATTATGGGCGGTATATGGGGCTATTATCCCGTTTTTCAGCCGCCCACTCTCCTTCCGAATTCTGGACAACTTGAGGGTCGGGTGTTACGATAAAATTTAGGGGATTTGTTAGAAAGGAGGTGTCTGGTGGTCGAATATCAAACGGACGAAAAGGTCGCTTTCAACGGGAAAAAGGTGGAGATTTTAGGCTCCACTTATGAAGAAGGAAAACCCGTAACCCCGATGAACTGGAGAGAAAAATTGAGAAATCGAGAAGAGATGCTTGCCTATCTCAAGACAGGGGAACGTTACTGGTTCAGTGACGAATGGTTTGGCAGTGAGAAACGGAAGACAAAGGCCTGAGCCGACAGCAAAGGGAGGTAAACATAATGCCATTGGAGATGCCCAGAATCACCTATACGGGAACGATCAAAGAGGTCACCCTCGGAAAAGGACCAAAGGCAGTGACCATCGGAGGAGAAACCTCTTATCCCTTTTATCTCTTCGAAGGGGAGATGCCACATCCTCCACGGATAGCCATGGAAGTCTATGATGCTCCTCCTGAAGACTGGCCGGAGGCTGCCCTTGAGCCCTTCAGGGATGTTGTCAATGATCCGGTATCCTGGGCAAAGAAATGTGTCGATACCTACGGAGCAGAACTGGTTACACTGCAACTGGTCAGCACCGATCCAAATGGTCTGAACCGGCCCGCCGAGGAGGCGGCTCAGACCGTCAAAAAGGTCGCCGCTTCAATCAATGTTCCCTTGATCGTATGGGGAAGTGGAAATGCGGAGAAGGATGGGGATGTCCTTCGAAGGGTGGCAGAGGTCTGTGATGGGATGAATCTCATCATCGGGCCCGTGGTAGAAGGCAATTATAAACAGGTCGGTGCAGGGGCAATCGGATACAGACATACTGCCATCGCCTCTTCTCCCATCGATATCAACCTCGCCAAACAGCTCAATATCCTCCTGGGGAACCTGGGAATTCCTGACAGTCAGATCATTGTCGATCCGACGACAGGCGGATTGGGTTATGGAATCGAATATACCTATTCGGTGATGGAAAGAGATAGGATGGCCGCCCTCACCCAGCAAGATGAAAGGCTTCAATTTCCCATCATCTGCAATTTAGCCAAAGAGGTTTGGAAGACCAAAGAGGCCAAGATGAGTGCTGAAGAGTCTCCCCTTCTTGGGGACCCCAAAAAGAGGGGAATCCTGATGGAAGCCATAACAGCCATCATGCTTCTCTTGGCAGGAGCAGATGTTTTGGTGATGAGGCATCCTGAAGCCATCAAATTGGTTCGTGAGATGATGTCGGATTTGATGGCGAAATAAACAAACCTAATCCCCCCAACCCCCCTTTAGTAAACTGACCGTGTCCCATAAGTCAGGTGGCTGGGCACAAGGAAGGGGGCATGAC
>DYHU01000076.1 GCA_020724025.1 Syntrophorhabdus sp.
AAACGGGCTTCGTAGCCTTAACCTTTACCTTCACCCCTGTCTGATCTTGAACTATATTCATGGACCATATCGACCAGGGCAGACACATGTTCAACAGGGGTATTGGGGAGGATGCCATGGCCCAGGTTGAAGATATGGCCGGGCCGGCCTTCTGCTCTATCAAGAATCCGTTTCACTTCCTTCTTAATCAAATCGACAGGGCCAAGCAGAACAACGGGATCGAGATTCCCCTGGATACCGACATCATATCCGATTCGAGCCCAGGCCTCCCCCAGATCAACCCTCCAATCCGCTCCGATGACATCTCCTCCTGCATTCTTCATTAATGGCAACAGTGCTGAGGTGGAGGTGCCGAAATGAATGACCGGAGTTTTTTTGTCCAGTCCATCAATGATTTTTTTAGAATAAGGGAGAACATACTCTTCGTAATCGCCCGGGGTCAAACATCCCACCCAGGAGTCAAAAAGCTGGAGAGCCTGAACACCCGCCCGGATCTGAGCGTTCAGATAACGGATCAACACCAATGAGAGCTTCTCCATCAACAAATCCCAGGTGGAACGGTCTTGATACATCAAGTTTTTCGTAAGGATGTAGTTTTTCGAATGGCCTCCCTCGATGATGTAACTGGCAAGAGTAAAGGGAGCCCCTGAAAACCCGATCAAAGGGATCTTCCCCTTCAGTTCTTTTCGGACAATCCGAATCGCCTCCATGAGAAAGGGAGTTTCCTCTTCCGGTTCGATGATCTTCAACCGCTCCACATCCTTCATTTCCCGAATGGGACGATGAAAGACTGGGCCTTCTCCTTTTGCAAATTCAAATTCCACTCCCATCGGTTCCAGAGGGATGAGGATATCCGAAAAGATGATGGCGGCGTCGAGTTTGAACTTTTCAATGGGCTGAAGCGTCACCTCTGCGGCCAGTTCGGGCCTTTTGCACATCTCCAGAAATGAAAATTTCTTCCGGAGGGCCCGATACTCCTTCATATACCTGCCTGCCTGACGCATCAGCCAGATGGGGGTATATTCTGTGGGCTTTCTCCGGCAGGCCAAAAGAAAAGGACAACTTTCTCCAATCTCTTCCATCCCATCCCTCTCAATTGAATATCAAAAAAGGATATCAGGACACCAGGGTATCAGGAAGTGGTTACCAGGACATCAGGATATCAGACTTAAACGGTTCTCGCGATTTTATTCTCCTGATATCCCGGTACCCTGATATCCTGCATCCTGGTCTCCTGATACACTGATCCCCTAATACTCGATCAAAACTTCTTCCAATCCCTGAGCAGTTGGACCAATAATCTAACCCCTACCCCGGTGCCTCCCTTGGGAATGTAGGGTCTCTCTTTCTCGATAAAGGCAGGGCCGGCAATATCAAGATGAACCCAGGGCGTCTTCTCCACAAATTTGCTCAGGAAGATCCCTCCAATGATGGCGCCGGCAGCGCGGGTGCCCACATTCTTAAAATCGGCCATATCGCTCTTGATATATTCGAAATATTCATCCCACAGGGGCATTCTCCAGGCTTTTTCTCCTGCCTTCGCTGATGCCGCTTCAATTCGTTTCAAAAGAGCCTCGTCATTCCCAAAGACGCCCATCACATAATCTCCCAGGGCGATCACACACGCTCCGGTCAGAGTGGCTAAATCGATAATGGCTTTGGGCTGATACTTAAGGCTATAGGTGAGGGCGTCAGAGAGGATAAGCCTTCCTTCTGCATCGGTGCTGATGACCTCAATGGTCTGGCCTGAAAGGGTCTTTAACACATCCCCGGGCTTATAGGCCTTTCCGCTCGGAAGATTCTCCGTGGCCGGGATCATCCCCACCAGGTGAAGGGGAAGTTGAAATCTCGAAACGGCCTCCATCGTGGCTAAAACCGCCGCCGCCCCCGACATATCGGCCTTCATCTGCTCCATCCGCTCCGCGGGTTTGATCGAGATTCCCCCGCTGTCAAAGGTAATTCCCTTTCCCACCAGGACGATCGTATCCAGCCCCTTTCCTTTATTATATTCGAGTATGATGAACTTCGCTGGCTCCTGACTCCCCTTGGCCACGGCAACAAATGCCCCCATGCCCGCGGCCTCTGCCTCGTTCAAATCAAGGACCTCAATCCCTAAGCCCTGATTTCTTGCAATCTCCCGGGCCTTCTCTGCAAGAGCGGTAGGGGTGACCTGATTGCTGGGTCCGTTGACCAAATCCCTTGCCATACAGACCGCATCCGAAATGATTCGCCCTCTCTTCAGTCCCTGTTCAATCCGGCTGGTCTCCTGCCTGGTCTCCCCAAGAAGGACTGCCTCCTCAATCTGCCTGATCTTGTTCCTCTCCAGGGTTTTAAATTCATTGAACTGATAATTTCCGAGCAGAAGCCCTGTGACAAAAGATTCGGCCAGCTCCTCCTCGGATAGATCGTTGAATGGTTTTATCTGAAAGGCAAACTGTTTTATCCCCGAATCCCTAATGAACTGTCCGGCCTTTGAAGCCGCCCCCCTCCATTTCTCCAGATCGAACTCCTCTTTTTTGCCAAGACCTGCCAGTAATACCCTTCTGGCAGGAAGCGCCCCCTGGGTATGAAAGAGCCGGCATTGGAATAACTCCCCTTTGAAATCACCCTGGTTGATGAGTGCGGAGAGGAACCCCTTCCATTCCAGATCAACGCTCTTGATCGGCCCCTCCAAAGGTTCTGGCGATTCAAAAGAAAAGAGAAGGAGAAGTTCACAAGGATACTTTTCGGCGATGCCTTTCTCGACTCGGATGTTCATAAAAACCTCCGTCGGATACTACAATCCAAAGTTCAAATGTCAAAGCTCAAATAAATGACAAATAACTAAATGTCAAAAAGCTCTTAATTTGAACTTTGGATTTCATTTGGCATTTGGATTTTGACATTTGACATTGCCTTATCGATTATTAGTCTCTTTCTTTCAACTTCGATACTACTATGGAACGACCTTTTTCTACAGTGGAAAATTCCTTTACCTTTTTTACCAGAGAAGGGGGCCACCCTCCCCGTTCAAGAATCCTTGCCAGCATCCAGGGGTTCAAATCAGAAACTTCCATCCACTTTCCGGCGTTCCTGATAAACTCATCCAATGCCTTTCGACTCGGATCTCCTTTCAAAGGGTACTTCTCTTTCATCTCGATCTTAATCTTGGCGACATGGTCACTCCCGTAGATTGCCTCTAACTCCTCCCGCTGGGTATAAGCATAGATGGCCTCCTCCACCCTGGCCAACTCTGCATCAATCTCTCCATTCAAAATACTCTTCCTCTCTTTCAACTCCACATATCGATTAACCAGATTTACTCCCTCTTCCTGAAGGTATTCATTCGGGGGGAGGTTCTCCACCACAATCCGATGTTTTCGTTTCGGACAGAGACTCTGATAATCACACCAGTCACAGAGGGGGCTCTCTTTGGGGAAAAGCTCCCTGTCCGACTCGATCTTCTTGATGAGTTCCATCGTCTCCTGCCGGAGTCGTTGAAGCTCCTCAGGAGTTCTAAGAGATTGGACTTCCATATCGAAGGCAAGATAGTGCCAGACCAGTTTGATTTCCTGTATATCTTTCCATTTTCCTTCCACCCCCATTTGATAGAAAGCCAGCTGCCGGTCTGATTGGACATCCGCCTGGGTCGGGAGTCTATTGGAGGTTTTATAATCATGAATCTCGAGGATAGAGTGGTCCAAGAGCGTGAGACGATCAATCACTCCCCGGATCCAGTATCCTTTTTCCTCTTCGAGGGGGAAATAGATGGTCTCTTCAAGGCCCAATGTCCTTCCCTGGTCAAAGGGATAATAGCGTTTGTAATAGTCTGTGATGCATTTCTCTCCCAGACGCCGATAGTCTTCCGCACGGTATTCCTTTCTGATGATCTGAATTGTCTCACTCCAATTCTTCTCCCAGCTTTGATGATAAAAGTCGAGAAGTTCTTCGAGGGCATTGAGTTTGGTCATCTTCACGTCCCGGTAGAGCTTCTCCAGGACATCGTGAACCCTCGAACCCATGAAAGCCTCAATCCCCTCCGTATCCATCTTTATTTTCTGAATGTAGGCAAGCCGATACTGATGGGGACAGGTTTGATAGGTGGAGAGCTGGGAGTGAGAATAGGTTGGCATTGATCACCTCATCATTTTTCAGGATCTTCAACTATTTTTAACAAGAAAATAGGCCTCTGTCAAAAAATCTCCCTTGAAAAAGTGGAAGTGGGTATGATTAAATTGGCCCTGGAGGCTGGAGGGTTCACAAATGAAGCTAAAAAAACTTCAAAACGTCGTGGTTCGATGCCGAAAATGTCCAAGACTGGTCAATTATTTAAAAGAGGTTCAGGACCGCAGACCCAGGCGATACGGAGAATGGAACTACTGGTCCAAACCCCTTCCCAGTTTTGGAGACCCGAAGGCCCGGGTTCTTATCATCGGTCTCGCGCCTGCGGCCAATGGTGGAAATCGGACAGGAAGAATGTTTACCGGGGACCGGAGCGGAGAGTGGCTGTTTGGAACCCTCTACCGTTTTGGCTTTGCCAATCAACCCAATTCGGCCAGACGGGATGACGATTTTGCTTTAAAGGATTGCTACATCACGGCTACGATCCGTTGTGCTCCTCCGGAGAATAAACCCTTGCCCGAAGAGATAGAGAATTGCCGACCCTATATTTTAGAGGAACTTGACCTTTTAAAAAATGTGAAGTTCCTTATTCCGCTGGGACAAATCGCTTTTACACAAACTCTGAAGTCTCTAAAATTCATGGGATACGATGTTTCTTCTCTTTCTTTTGGCCATGGTAAGGTTTATTCAATCCCTCCCGTAGGGAACGGTTTCAAACCGTTCCCTACCGAACACAAAATGATTTCTTTAATTACGACCTACCACCCAAGTCAACAAAATACCCAGACCGGTAGGCTGACCCGACCGATGTTTCATCGAATATTTAGGATGGTCCGCGATAAATTAAAAGAGAAGTAGGGAACGGTTTGAAACCGTTCCCTACCTAATGGGTCTTATGCCTATTTGGATCCCCATTGAAGACTGGATCGACCTCCACACCTTTTCCCCGAAAGAGATTCCCTCTCTTTTAGAGGACTACCTCTCGGAATGTCGGAAGAAAGGGTTTACAGAGGTCCGGATCATCCATGGGAAAGGAAAGGGGGTTCAGCGGAACATCGTCCACGCCTTTCTTAAAAAGAGCCCTCTGGTTGAATTCTTCAAGATAGCTCCACCTGAGGCTGGCCACTGGGGGGCTACGATCGTCTATCTAAAAAAGGATTGAGAAGGGGGCTTCCATCAGATCCTTTCGATCTTAAAAAATAACAGGTCTTGCCCGGTCGGAAGAGGGCAAGGGTTTGCGTCCACCCTTATTGAAAAAGTAGGGGTGGGCAAGTCGAAAATATCTATTGACCAAAGATGGGATATCTGCTAAATTTCTGTTTGATTTTAAAAATTTAAGGGGGTGAGTTTTATGAAACGGTTTTCATTTTTGATGGCTTCAATCTTCGTGGCCTTACTTTTTATGACATCTCCATTAATCCATGCCCAGGTATCAGGAGGAATCGTAAACTATGCGGCCGGTGCAGATCCGGATCGCCTCGATCCGGCGAATGCCGAGAGTAACCCTTCTGAGGCGGTAAACAGGATGATGTATGAAAACCTGGCCAAATTCGATGCCAAATTGAAGATCATCCCCGGTTTGGCAACAAAATGGGAACAATCCAAAGACGGGATGAGCTGGACTTTCTTCTTGAGAAAGGGGGTCAAGTTTCATGATGGAACCCCTTTCAATTCAGAAGCGGTTAAAGTCTTTATCGAGAGGATGATCGGGCCGGAGAAGCCTTCTCGGGCCGGACTCTACACTCCCTTTGTTAACACGGTGGATATCGTAGATGAATATACAATTAAGATCAATATGAAAGCACCCTTTGCTTTTTTTCTCAACAACTTAGCTCACAGCGCATCAGGAATTGTCAGTCCCACAGCTCTCAAGACCTTAGGAAAAGATATTGCCAGGAAGGCCGTCGGAACTGGGCCATTCAAATTTGTTGAATGGATTCATGGCGACCACTTGACGATGGTGAGGAATGACGATTACTGGGGTGGGAAGCCTTATCTGGATAAGATCATTGTGAAGACAGTGAAAGAAGACAGTGCCCGTGTGATGATGCTCCAATCAGGCGATGCACACCTCATTGTCCGGATCCCGCCTGAGGATATCCCAAGGCTCGAGAAGGATCCGAAGATAAAACTCGATTCTGTAGAAACTCTGCGCGTTTTATATATCGGGATCAACTGCAGCAAAAAACCTTTTACCGATGTTCGGATAAGACAGGCATTAAATTACGCTGTTGATCGGGAGGCGATCGTAAACAACATCTATCAGGGAAGAGCCTTGGTCAGTTCAAACATTGTAGCCCCTCTGACCACGGGTCACTTCTCAACGAAGGGATATTCCTATGATCCAGAAAGGGCTAAGAAATTGCTTGCTGAAGCCGGGTACCCCAATGGATTTAAAGCGAAACTGTGGAGTCCCCAAGGCCGCTACCCCAAGGATTTCGAAATGGCTCAGGCGATCCAGCAGCAATTGAAAAAGGTTGGCATCGACTGCACCCTCGAAACAATGGAGTGGGCTGCCTATTTGGCAGCTACTCGTAAACCCCCAGAAGAAAATGAATCGGAACTCTTTCTCATTGGATGGGCTCCCTCAACGGCCGAGGCCCGTTGGATTCTCTACCCTCTTTATACCACGGAGCAATGGGTCCCGAAGGGGAACAATCGTACCTTCTTCTCCAATAAAGAGTTTGATGAAATGGTAGAAAAATTCACCCGGGCTACGACCAGGACAGAAATGGATAAATATCTTAAGGCCGCCCAAGAACTGCTTGTCAAGGAGGCCCCTTCGATCTTCATCCTGGTGACGAAAGAGACCATTGGCTACAGTCATAAACTCAAAGGGGTGATCAATTCACCATTGGAGCTCACCTATTTCGATCATAAGACCTATCTGGAGAAATGAGTGTCCTTTGACCGGTAGAAAAAAAGAGAGGGCGACCGAAATTGAGTCGCCCTTTCATTTATGACCTAATTCAAATGGGACGTTACATCTTAAAAAGAATGTTTATGCTGATACCTGTTCTTCTGGGGGTCTCCCTGGCCTCCTTTTCACTCCTTCATATGGTTCCTGGAGATCCGGCTGTGCTGCTGGCAGGAGAAGATGCCAATCCAGACTTCATACAAGCTGTCAGGAAAGAATATGGTCTGGACCAACCCCTCTACCTTCAATATCTTCTCTTTCTCTCCCATGTGATCCAAGGAGATTTTGGCACCTCGATCAGAAATCGTGAACCTGTGATTAAGCTTCTTAAAGAACGTTTTCTCTTCACGATCCAACTCTCCTTTTTCTCCATTTTAATTGCCGGATTCATTGGCCTGATCGCAGGGGTGATCTCCTCGACGAAGCAGTACTCCCTTTTCGATAACTTGAGCATGGTCAGCGCTCTCTTTGGTATCTCCATGCCCATTTTTTGGCTTGGCCTTTTGCTCATGCTTGTCTTCTCTGTTCATCTGAGATGGTTTCCAGCCGGCGGAAAGGGAACGATTGTCCACCTTATTCTTCCAGCCATCGCTTTAGGGGCAGCCTCATCCGCTATGATTGCCAGGATGACGAGGGCTTCCATGCTTGAAGTGATCCGTCAGGACTATATTCGAACGGCTCGAGCCAATGGCCTTCGGGAATTCACCGTCATCTATAAGCATGCCCTAAAGAATGCGATGATCCCCGTCATCACCGTCTTTGGTCTTGAATTTGGATACATGCTGGGTGGCGCGGTCCTGACCGAAACGGTCTTCTCCCTGCCCGGCGTAGGTAGATTAATGATCGATGGGATCTTTCAGAGGGACTACCCAGTAGTTCAAGGTTCCATGCTTTTAGTGGCCACCACCTTTGTGCTGGTCAATCTCCTGACGGACATCGCCTATGCCTTTTTTGACCCCAGAATTCGATATGAATGAAGAAAAAGAAGTCAAAGTTAATCAAATCTCAGAACTCTGGAGAAGGCTCAAGCGCAATCGTGCGGCCATCATCGGAGGGGTCATCGTCCTTCTCTTTATCTCCATTGCGATCCTGGCTCCCCTGATCGCCCCTTATCCTCCGAATGAGGGTGACCTGACCAAACGTTTGAAACCTCCCGGCCGAGAGTATCTCTTAGGGACAGACCCCCTGGGCAGGGATCTTCTGAGTCGAGTGATCTATGGGGCTCGTATCTCGCTCCAGATCCAGATCGTCTCTGTCTCTATTGCGCTGGTCATTGGAACACTTCTCGGAATGATGGGGGGGTATTATGGAGGAAAATTGGATCATCTCATTATGAGATTGATGGATATCCTATTGGCCTTTCCGGGGATTTTTCTGGCCATCTCTATCATTGCTGTTTTGGGTGCCGGGCTGACCAATCTGATGCTTGCTGCTGGGATCTACTCCATTCCTCAATTCGCAAGAATTGTCCGTGGCTCTGTCCTTTCTTTGAAAGAAAAAGAGTTCGTTGAGGCAGCCCGGGCCGTGGGAGAAAGTGATTTCAATATTCTCTTCAGATATTTATTGCCGAATTCGATGGCTCCGATCATCATTCAGACAACGCTTCGGATGGCAACCGTCCTCTTGACCGCGTCAGGTTTGAGTTTTTTGGGGCTTGGGGTTCAGCCCCCCACCGCTGAATGGGGAGCCATGCTTTCAAATGCAAGGGCTTATCTGATCACTGCCCCGCATGTGGCTATGGTCCCTGGACTGGCCATCATGTTGGTGGTGATGGGCTTCAACCTCTTCGGTGACGGTCTGCGAGACTCCCTCGACCCGAGGCTGAAAGATTGATTCGATGAGTGCCCTGTTATCCATTAAAAATTTGAAGACACAATTTTTTTCGGCCGGGAAAGTGGTCCGTGCTCTGGATGGGGTAAGCTTCGATATTGAGGAAGGAAGTTCCTTTGGATTGGTGGGGGAGACCGGTTGCGGGAAATCGGTGACCGCCTTGTCCCTTCTGAGACTGATCCCCTCCCCTCCCGGTAGGATTGTGGAAGGAGAAATTCTCCTCAGAGGCAGGGATCTCCTCAAACTTTCGGAAGAGGAGATGCGCTCCATCCGGGGAAAAGAGATTTCGATGATCTTTCAGGAACCGATGACTTCTTTGAATCCTGTGTTCCGCATCGGAGATCAGATGACCGAGGTGATCATGCTCCATCAAAAGCTGGAGCGTTCCCAGGCCGTTGAAAAAGCGGTGGAGATGCTTGAAAAGGTTCGCATCCCAGAGGCTCGCAGGGTGATCAAACAATTTCCCCATCAATTGAGCGGTGGGATGAGGCAACGGGTGATGATCGCCATGGAACTCTCCTGCCACCCCTTTCTTCTCATCGCGGATGAACCCACGACAGCCTTAGATGTGACCATCCAGGCTCAGATCTTGCGTCTCATCAAAGAGATGAAGAAAGAGTTTCATACCTCCATTCTCCTGATCACCCATGACCTGGGAGTCGTCGCCGAGCTGTGTGACCAAGTTGCCGTCATGTATGCAGGCTCTATTGTGGAACAGGCAACGGTTGAAGAAATCTTCGCCCATCCTGAACATCCTTATACCAAAGGGCTCTGGGGAGCCATTCCTCTCATGGAAGAGGAAAAGGAGAACTTATCCGTTATCCCGGGCAATGTCCCTGATCTGAGCCAACCTCCAGAGGGATGCAAGTTTCACCCCCGATGTCCTTTCCGATTCGACCCGTGCGATCAAATCGCTCCGCCTCTATTTCAGACCTCTCCAGGACATGACGTCTCCTGTTATCTATACAGGGAGTCTAAAGTTTATGAGTGAACATCTGTTAGAAGTGAAAGGGCTCAAGAAATATTTCCCCATTACCAGAGGATGGAAGAAAGAAAAAGTATTTGTTCATGCCGTGGACGGTATCGATTTCTCGATTCATCGGGGGGAGACATTGGGGTTGGTTGGAGAATCGGGTTGCGGAAAGACGACCGTCGGAAGACTCATCCTCAGACTGATCGAGCCCACAGAAGGAGAGATTCTCTTTGAAGGGCAAAATATCACCTGTTTGGATCAAAAAAGAATCCATTCGATGAGACGTTCTTTTCAGATCATCTTCCAAGATCCTTTCGCCTCTCTCAATCCTCGTATGACGGTGAGGGAGATTGTGGGTCGACCTATGGAGATCCATGGAATCGTCGATCGATCCCAAAAAGAGGAAAAGGTCTATCAGTTGCTTGAATCGGTGGGGCTCAAGAGAGATCATCTGACCCGTTATCCTCATGAATTCTCGGGCGGACAGCGGCAACGCATTGGGATTGCGAGAGCTCTGGCCACTCAACCCAAATTGGTGGTAGCTGATGAGCCTACCTCTGCGCTCGATGTATCGGTTCAGGCACAGATTCTCAATCTGATGAAAAAGCTCCAAAACGAATTGGGATTGACCTATCTCTTCATCTCCCATAACATCGGAGTCATCCACCATATCAGTGTTCGGATTGCTGTGATGTATTTGGGGAAAGTGGTTGAATTGGCCGAAAAGCAAATTCTTTTTCATTCGCCCTCCCATCCCTATACGAAAGCCCTCTTGGCTGCGGTCCCCCCTATGGATCCAAAGAAGAAAAGAGAAGGGGTGATCCTTGAGGGAGATGTTCCGAGCCCGATTCAGCCTCCATCAGGATGCCGTTTTCATACGCGATGCCGTTATCAACTTCCGATATGTATTGAAAAAGAGCCTTTCTTCCACCAGATAGAAGAAGGCCACTGGATCGCCTGTCATCTTTATCAATAAAGGAGCTTCCATGTTCACACTGATTAAAGGAGGGGACCTTTACAGCCCCGAAAAAAAAGGAATCAAAGATATTCTCATCGTTGGGAGAACCATTGCGAGGATCTCTGACAGGATCGATCTTCCAGAGGATCTTCGTCCCAGAGTGATTTCAGCCTCTGGGAAATTGGTGGTCCCGGGATGGATCGATCTTCACGTCCATCTTCTCGGTGGAGGAGGAGAGGGAGGTCCCAGGACAAGAACGCCGGAAATTACTCTATCGAAGATTACCCGCGCAGGGGTCACTACCGTGGTGGGATGTCTTGGCACAGATGATGTCTCCCGAAGACCGGAGGCCCTTCTGGCTAAAGCGATGCAACTCGAAGAGGAAGGGATTTCGACCTATATTTACTCCGGCTCTTACCAATTTCCCATAGCCACCATTACAGGGAGTCTCCGGAAAGACATCGCCCTCATCCCAAAGGTCATTGGCGTCGGAGAGATTGCTGTTTCAGATCACCGTTCCTCTCAGCCAACTTTTGAGGAACTCTGCCGTGTAGCGGCAGAGGCAAGAGTTGGAGGAATGATCGGAGGAAAAGCAGGGCTTGTCCACCTCCATATGGGAAGCGGACCCAAGAGGCTCGATCCGATTATCCAGATCGTCAAGGAGACAGAGATCCCCATTGGCCAATTTCTTCCCACCCATCTGACTCGAACAGAGGCCCTCTTTAAACAATCGATCCAATTTGCCAAGATGGGAGGAAATATCGACCTCACGGTAAGAGGACAGGATCTTCATTTTTCCTTAACCACTGTAAAGGCGCTCCAAATGGCAATGGATGAAAGGATCCCCATTGAACAGATCACGCTCAGTTCAGATTCAAATGGTTCCATGCCGATCTTTGATGAAAATGGAAAGATCATTAAACTGGGTGTAGGAGATATTCAGAATCTCTACCTTGAAGGGAGAGGGTTAGCGGAAGCAGGCTTTTCTCTGGAGGATATATTAAAGATGGTCACCTCCAATCCGGCCAAAAGGGCTGGGATTTATCAACATAAAGGAAGTATTGAAGAGGGAAAAGATGCTGACCTCTTAATTTTAAATCCTGAGTTGAAGATGGAATGGGTGATGGCAAAGGGCCAAATGATGGTTCACAATGATGAAATCATTGTAAGGGGGACCTTTGAGCCATAGCGAGGATGAAGAGATGAGACCATTGATCGGGATCACTTGTTCGAGGGTGGTTGGAGGAGCTTGGGGGCTTTACTCCCCAGGGCATATGATGGATTATACTTTCGACGATTATAGCCAAGCCATTTGCTATTCTGGAGGGGCTCCCGTGCTCCTGCCGGTTGCTCAAAATCGTGAGACCTTTCAGACCATCCTTGAGCGACTGGATGGCCTTCTCCTCAGTGGTGGACCTGATATCAACCCGAGATTCTACGGGGAAGAACCCTTAGAAGGTCTCGGAGAAATCGATGAAGGGCTCGATCAAATGGAACTCCAAATAGCGAAGATGGCTTTCAAGAGGGACCTTCCAATCTTTGCTATCTGCCGTGGCATTCAGGTTCTAAATGTTTCCTTGGGAGGAACGCTCTATCAAGATATTGCCAACCAGATAAAAGGGAGTATGAATCATACTCAAAAGGCAGATAAAGGAGTAAATACCCATTCGATAAGGATTGAGGAGAAGACATTACTTCATCAAATTTTAAGAAGAAAAGCAATTGGGGTAAATGGAAAACATCATCAGGCGATCAAGGAGGTGGCACCGGGTCTGATCGTCAGCGCTCAGGCCAAAGACGTAGTGATTGAGGCTGTAGAGTATCCCTCTAAAGGGTTTGTCCTCGGGGTCCAATGGCACCCTGAGGGTACATGGAGGAATGATCCTTATTCGAAAAAGCTATTTTACGCCTTTACCCGGGCTGCCTTTCACCATCAAAAGGAAAACTTAAAGAAGTGAAGAACTGTCCATTGAATATTTAATGCCCCTTCGCCAGCTTCTCCTTCTCTTTTTCGTAGGCTTCTTTGCCAGCCTCAATCGCCGTAGTCACAATGGATTTCTTTTCCTCAAGAACTCCCTTCCCCTTTTCCACAACAGAGGTCACCTTGCCCTTTACCTGCTCGATCACTTCTTCTGCCTTCCCTTTGGCTTCCCCGGCTAACTCCTTAATCTTCTCCCTTGTCTCTCTTCCTGGTCTCGGGGCTAATAAGAGCGCGACACCTGCTCCAATCAAACCTCCGAGGAAAAACGAAAAGATCAGTGGCCCAGCACTATAACTACCTTCTTCATGTTTCATAGACTGCCTCCTTTCTTCTGTCTAAAGGTTTTATTCTTTAGGCTGGACTCTGTTTTGCCCCAATAAACTTTTCAAAAAAGCCTGGCACCCTGCCCTGATACCCGCCTTCATGCTTGAGGCTTCAGCCCTTGCCAATGAACTTACATCTCCAACGATTGCGCTTACATGCCTTACATTCTCACTCACAGTTCTTACGCTTTCACTGACCTCTCTGATCGAGTCTGAAAAATCTCTTACATCCTCAGCCACCTCATTGATATTGTCGGTAAAATTTCGAAGGCTTTTAAGAGTCCCCTGAAGTTCGGTCAGGGTAGGTTTAACTGATTTTTCCGTCGTCTGGATCAATTCTTTTAATTCTTTGATGGCATTCTTCAGTTCAATCATGACGACAATAAAAATAACGACTCCGGCTATAAAAGCAAGAGCAATAAGACCCAAATAGATCGTATTCATCTCCCCTCCTATATACGAAGGATTTTTTTTATTATATCACAATTTGCCAGCTCCCAAAAGATATTTCTTAACCACTTTTGAGAACCCCTTAAATGAAGAAATTTGAATTTTAAAACAGAACTCTAAAAACTACTTTTCGCTCTCTGATTACACAGATTTCGACCTTTTCAGAAATCTATAAAAAACACTTGACAATAATAATTCTAATGTGATAATTATTATATTTAGAAAGGCAGGAGGGAGATGGAAAGGTATAAAGAGTCCGGATTAAAACTAACGCCCCAGAGGCTGGCGATCCTTGAGTATCTTGATGGGAATAAGGAACACCCATCGGCGGATGAAATCTATAAGGCGGTATCGAAAAAGTTCCCTACCATGTCCTTCGCCACTGTCTATAACACCCTTGAGACTTTAAGAAGACACGGTCAGGTCATGG
>DYHU01000427.1 GCA_020724025.1 Syntrophorhabdus sp.
ATTATGGACTGATTAACTTAAGGATAAAAGTGATAGACGGTTGGCTTTGTTGGGAGGAGACGTTGCTTAAAGATAGGAGAAAACTATTGAGGGACGCAGAAAGGGGTTTTTAGAGCTCTCAATAAAAAGTGTTGACAAAGACGCCATATTGTAATACATATTTTAATAAAAAGTAATACGGAGGTGATTGCCATGGACGTTGTGAAAGCTACGGTGAAGGGCCAGATACTCATCCCGGCGTCACTGAGAAAAAAATATCAAATTGAAAGAGGAACCCCTCTCCGTGTGTATGACAAAAGGAACCGTATCATCCTTGAGCCTGTGATTCGAGACATGGTGGAGGAAGGGCGAGGTATGTTGAAAACCAAAGGAAGAATTTTGAAAGCTCTAATCAGGGACAGGAAGAGGGAAGCGAAGCAATGAAGCGATACGTCTTAGACAGCTACGCCATGATTGCTTATTTTGAAGACGAACCTGGGGCGGATCGAGTGGCACAGGTCTTGAAACAACTTATAAAGGGAAAAGCAAAAGGGTTCATGGCCGTGGTGAATTGGGGCGAGGTCTATTATAACACCATAAGGGAGCAAGGTGTTTCTGGGGCTGAAAAGGTAATCCTTCAATTAGATAAATTTCCGATTAAGATCGTTGACGCAAATAAAGAACTGGCATATGAAGCAGCGAAGCTAAAAGGGGAGTTCCGCATTGCTTACGCAGATTGCTTTGCGGCGGCCCTATCAGTGGAATTAAACGCCGATCTTGTCACTGGCGATCCAGATTTCAAAAAGCTGCAGGAACGAATTTCCATTCAATGGATCAATTTGGAAGAGCCTTCAGGGGCGTAGTTAAATTGGTTAAATAAAACCTTGTTACAAGTTGCGAGTTACAAGTTAAGAGAAAAAAAGTGGAATAGTGGAATGATGGAAGAATGAAAAATAAAAAGGCAAAAGATGGGCGTGTCCCGCGGGGGGCCATTCTCCTCATGGCCTTCCTGGCGGGCGGGGCTCTTCTTTTTTTTTCCTTTTACCCGGCCGTTCTATCCGCGGGGGGCAAGTATCTGGCTCCCGAAGGAACAGGGAAAGCGGATGTGGTGATTATAGAAGGGACCGCGGTAATAAAAGAGCGAATCGTCCGGGCCGGTATGGGGCTTATTTCTTCGGGAAGGGCCAAAAGGCTGGTGGTGGTTTACCAGGATTCCGAGGAAAGAGCCCTCGGCCTGCCCCATGGTTACGACCTCTTCTTGATCCAAAAGATAAGTGATCTTGGGCTCAATCAGGATCAGGTCAGTGTTTATGTCGTCCCCCTAGAGCATCCCATCACCCTGAACGAGGCGCGAATCGTCCTTTCGAAACTTGCCGTGGATAAAACCCAAAATGCCATCCTGTTAACCGAAGACTTCCACACCCGCAGGAGCTATTGGGCTTATAAACAGGTGGGAAAAACCCTTGGGGTGGACATCATCCCTTACCCATATTTCAGCGGCTTCAAGAGTGACAGCTGGTGGCAAAATGCAGAGGGGTTCCGCAATTTTTTTGGGGAAGGGGTGAAATTTCTCTACTATGTCATAAGGGGGTATATTCCGATCCAAAGCCTGGTGGCAACATAACATAGAGGAAAAGTGGAAGACTAGAAGGATGGGAAAATAGAAAACAAACAGCTGTGGGGTCAGCTTGCTTATTGGCGAGAAAACTTATTCACTCATTTACGGAAGCAGATCAAAGGCACGGCAATGACGGGGACGGACGATAGAAAAATGTTTCCGGTCTGTCGTCAGGATACGAGTGATCTTCAATCGTTCAGCGGTGGCAACCAAAGAGGCGTCTACAAAACCAATATTCATATCTGAATAGGTTTCAAGGATCTGAAAAGAGCGACGAAAATCTTCATTATTCAAACCTTCAATCCTTAATTCACCCTGAATGATAGAAGCAATCAACTTTCTCTCTGATTCTTGACCGAGATGGGTATTCAAGAGATAACATATTTCCGGAAGTACGGTGATAGGTACAATAAGGATATCTGTAATATTTTGAAGGAATGTCTTAACGGATTCGTGCCAGGCGTCATCAATATCAGCCATAGCGTAAAGGATTCCGGTATCAACCAGTGTTGCAGTTGCTGCCATCAAATCTTCGCTCCGGTTTCGGTCGACGATTTCGACCAAAGAAGCTCTTCACATCGTTCAGAAACGTCTTTTCGCCCACTTCGGCCTATTCCGACGAAGGAAAGTTGTTTTTTTGATTTTTGGCGCTGCGCTATAAATCTATGAAGAGCCTGTCTGATAGCCTCAGCAATACTGATTCCTTCCTCATCAGCAATATGTTTTATGGCATTTAACAAATTTTCGTCAGCAAATATGGTTGTCCGTTTCATAATCATTCCCTCCATTTTTTTGCCATATACATATATATGATTGCATACATATTCAAAAAAGTCAAGTATTTATACA
>DYHU01000077.1:0-7645 GCA_020724025.1 Syntrophorhabdus sp.
ACCATCCTCTATGTGGGGAAGGCGGGGAATATCAGGTACCGCGTGAGTTCGTATTTCCAGAGGGTTGGGGAGAAAGATGCAAAGACTCTCGCATTGTTGGAAAAGGTGGCAGACGTCGAGACGATCGTTACCGATACGGAGAAGGAAGCCCTCATCCTTGAGGATAACCTCGTTAAGGAACATCATCCGAGATATAATGTGAAATTAAGAGATGATAAGCGGTATCCCTGCTTAAGGCTCGCCATCGAAGAGGATTTTCCCACCCTCAACATTGTCAGGCGAATTAAGAAGGACCGTTCCCTCTATTTCGGCCCTTATCCATCCGCCACTTCGCTGAAAGAGACGTTAAAGTTGATCCGCCGTCTCTTTCCCATACGGACCTGTCTCCATACAAAATTCTCAAACCGTTTGAGGCCCTGCATCAATTATGAGATGGGCCGATGTTCGGGGCCCTGCTGCGGGAAGATCAATCCGGTTCAATACGGAGAAGTGATCCATCAGGTGAGGATGTTCCTCGAAGGCAAGGACAAGGACCTCCTTGAAAACTTGAGGAAGCGAATGGCGGAGGAATCGGAACAGCTCCATTTCGAAACCGCGGCCAGGATCCGGGACCAGATCAAACATATTGAACATGTGATAGAAAAGCAGAAGATCGTCTCCCGTGATTTCGTCGACCAGGACGTGATCGGGTTTCACCGCCACGACCATACGATTGTCATCCATCCCCTTTTTGTCAGGGGAGGAAAACTGCTTGGAGGCCGGGGTTTTATCTTTCCCGGTGCAGCTCTTCCTGACGAAGAGGTTCTCTCCTCCTTTATTCGCCAGTATTACCATGAGGGGAAATTTATTCCTGAACAGATTCTGATTCCGAACTCGATACCCGAACAGAATTTCGCAGAGCAGTGGTTGACAGAACTGAAGGGCAAAAAGGTCAGCCTCCTTGTTCCCCAGAAAGGGGAGAAAAAACGGCTCCTTCGTCTGGCCCGTGAAAATGCTGAAAGGTATCATATCACAAAGACTGAATTTGAAAAGGATCAGGAGAAACTCCTGGAAGCCCTGAAAGGGCAGCTCCATCTGTCAAAGGTTCCCCGAAGAATTGAGTCCTTCGACATTTCGAATCTTCAGGGTGGATATGCCGTCGGTTCAATGGTTTTTTTCGAAGATGGAAAGCCCACCAAAGATCGATATCGCCATTTCAAGATCAAAACCATCGAAGGAGCGGATGATTATGGAATGATGTATGAGGTCCTCTTCCGCCGTTACCGGAGGGCTGTCGAAGAAAACAATTTCCCTGACCTGGTCTTATTAGACGGAGGGAAAGGGCAATTGAACGTGGCTCAGGAGGTATTTAAGGAACTCCGGATCAAGGGGGTTGATCTCATCAGCCTGGCGAAAGGAAAGACGTTGGAAGGTGTGGAATCACCAGGGCCGGGGAAGAGCGAGGAGAAGGTATTTCGTCCTCAGATCAAAGAGCCTTTCCGGTTTATGAGGAACTCTCCCGTTCTTCACCTCCTCGATCGCATTCGTGACGAGGCCCACCGCTTTGCCATCACCTATCATAAGAAGGTGAGAAAGAGAGAGACCATCCGATCCATCCTGAAAGAGATCCCAGGGATAGGAATGTCCCGGCAGAGGGAGTTATTAAAATATTTTGGCGGCGTTGATAAGATTAAAAGCGCCCCCATGGATGAGCTGATCAAAGCTCCCAAAATGACTTCGAAATCGGCCCAATCCGTCTATGATTTCTTTCATCCCAACCGGAAATAAATCGCTTGACTTCTTTTAGTTTTTAGTGAAAAAATGGGATAAATTTAAGCAAAGACATATTCCAAATTCAATAGGAGGTGTCAGGATGAAGACGAAGATTTTTGGGATGATTATTTTGTTGGCGATTGTGGTTCTCCTTCCTACGGGAGCGCTGGCTAAAACGGAAATCCAGTGGTGGCACGCCATGACAGGTTTTTTGGGTGAAAAAGTCAACGAGATCACTCAAAAATTTAACGCCAGCCAGACAGAGTTTGAGGTCAAAGCGGTTCATAAAGGGACTTATACGGAAACCCTGACCGCCGGGATTGCCGCCTATCGGGCTAAGAACCCGCCTCACATTTTACAGGTCTTTGAGGTGGGGACGCAGACCATGCTCTCTTCCGGAGCCATCTACCCGGTTTATCAGTTGATGAAAGATCAAGGCATCAAGATCGATTGGGCTGATTTCATTAGCATTGTAAGGTCTTATTACTCAAAGGATGGAAATCTCTATTCCATGCCTTTCAATTCATCGACCGCTATCCTTTATTATAACAAAAGTATCTTTCAGAAAGCTGGCCTGGATCCCAACAAGCCGCCCACCACGTTTGATGAGATTGGAAAAATGTCTAAAGCGGCCGTTTCTTCAGGAGCCACCAAAATTGGTTTCACGACGGCTTGGCCCTCGTGGACTCTTGTCGAGAATATGCATGCATGGCATGACCAGCCCTTTGCCGATCAGGAGAATGGTTTTGCCGCCTTGGCAACCCAGCTAAAAATCAATGGCGCATTTGGAGTCAAACTCTGGGATCTTCTTGCACGGTGGCAGAAAGAAGGGATTTACACTTACTCGGGCCGAGGAAATAAAGGGGATCAGCCCATCATCAATGGAGAAGCGGCCATTGGACTTGCTTCGACCGCCCTGGTTGGAACTTTAACCAAGACCGCCAAGTTCGAATGGGGCACAGGAAATCTCCCAAAACTGGCCGGATTTCCCCAGGGAAACTCCATCATTGGGGGGGCGACCCTCTGGGTGATGAAAGGTCATAAACCGGAAGAATATAAGGCCGTAGCCAAATTCTTTGAATTTCTGGGCAAGACGGACCAACAGGCATGGTGGCATTCCATAACGGGTTATGTCCCCATCAGTAATTCCGCTCTGAAGTCCCTTCAGGCTACCGATCATTTCAAGAAGAATCCCCACCTTTGGACCGCCTTCGGTCAAATCACAAGTGGAAAGACAACGGCCAACAGCCAGGGCATCCGTCTGGGTAATCTGGTGGCGATCCGCGATGCTATTGAAGAAGAACTGGAAAATGTAGTCGGAGGAAAGAAGACGGCGAAACAGGGGCTCGATGATGCAGTGAAAAAGGGCGATGGATTCCTAAAGGAGTTCGCCGCCCTGTATAAATAGGTTTTACTGTATATTGAAGAGGGAGGATGACTCTTTCCTCCCTCGATTTTTAGTTAGGAAATGAAGGTTTTGTCCTACGGTAGCGGTGGGGATGCCCGTATCGTTATGACGATGAACGATGAACCAAACCCATTGGAACGATGGAATGGTGGAATAGTGGAATAATGGGTTAGAAGAAAGGTTTTTTTGGTTTTGCCCAGTATTCCATTATTCCAATCTTCCATTATTCCGAAATTTCGTTGTTCATTTTATGAAAAAATCGATTTTCAAAAACAGATGGCTTCCCTATCTTCTCATTTCCCCCCAGCTCGTGATTGTGCTCGTCTTTTTTTTCTGGCCATCCTTTGAATCCCTGCGTCTTTCCGTATTCAAAGTCTCTCCTTTTGGAGATCGGCAGATTTTCGTAGGTTTGGAGAATTTCAGCCGGCTCCTTATCTCTCCGGAATATCACCGCAGCATTTTTCATTCGTTTGTCTTCTCAGGGGGGGTCACTTTTTTAGGGCTGGCTCTTTCTCTCTTCATCGCTGCCCTCGCCAATCAGAAAATCCGGGGCCTTCGGTTCTATCGGACAGCCGTTCTCTGGACGTACGGAATTGCTCCTCCCGTGTCTGGAATCCTTTGGCTCTTTATTTTCCATCCCTCCTACGGATTCCTCCCTTACCTTCTTTCCATGGTGACCACTTATGAGTTTAACTGGCTCCTGAAAGGCTGGGTGGCCATTTTACTGGTGATCTTCGCTGCCACCTGGGCCCATCTCGGCTATAACGTTGCTTTCTTTCTTGCGGGGCTTCAGACCATCCCCAAATCCGTCATGGATGCGGCAAAAGTGGACGGGGCAAGTGGGTTCAGTCTTTTCCGCTGGGTCACTTTTCCGCTTTTATCGCCGGTCAC
The DNA here is from genome assembly GCA_020724025.1 of Syntrophorhabdus sp. Next base: position 4,052 of record DYHU01000077.1, read on the forward strand.
TTTTTTCCTTTTTATCATGAATATGGTCTTTTCTTTCTTCGAAACCTTCGGGATCATCCATGCGGTCACCCAGGGAGGCCCCGGGGATGCAACCACGATCATGGTCTATAAAACTTACTTAGATGGGTTTGTCCATATGAGGATGGGCCTTTCGGCCGCGCAATCCGTTATTTTGATGGCTCTCGTCATTTCCCTGACTGTGCTTCAATTCCGCTATACGGAGAGGAAGGTTTATTATTGATGAGCGGCGCTGTTTTGAACCGTCATACAAGATCCGAAAGAGATTGGAAAAAGCTAATCGTCCATCTTCTGCTCATCCTCTCGGTCTGTTTGATCGGGTTTCCCCTCTATTATGGGTTTGTCATCAGCACCCAGAGCATGGAGGAATCGATTCAGAAACCCCAAAAGCTGCTGCCTTCCGGTTATTTGTTGGAGAATTATAAGAAGGTATGGAACCGCACCAATATGGGACGGCTTCTCCTGAACAGTTCCATTGTGGCTCTGGTCGTCAGCCTGGGGAAGATCGCCATCTCGATTCTCTCGGCTTTCGCCATTGTCTACTTCAATTTCCGGGGAAAACAATTGGCCTTCTGGGCAATTTTTATCACCTTAATGCTACCCGTGCCGGTCCGGATCATCTCAACGTATCAGGTGGTCACGTCATTAGGCTGGGTGGATACCTATGCGGGGCTGACGATTCCTTTGATTGCCTCGGCCACAGCGACCTTTCTCTTCCGGCAGTTTTACCTGACGATTCCTGATGAGCTGGTCGATGCCGCAAAAATCGATGGATCCGGTCCCCTTCGGTTTCTCTGGTCGATTCTGCTTCCGAACTCCGGAGCCAATATGGCCGCACTCTTTGTCGTCATGTTCATCTATGGCTGGAATCAGTATTTGTGGCCCCTCATGATCACCAATTCGGATAAGATGAAGGTGGTCGTGGTGGGGATCGCATCGACCGTTCCCGTGGGGACCCAGCTCCCGGAGTGGAACCTTGTCATGGCGGCGGCCATGATGGCACTTCTTCCTCCTGTCCTGGTGGTTATTTTGATGCAGCGCTGGTTTGTGCATGGACTGATCGAAAGTGAGAAGTGAGGCCGGTTGGGAACCCTCCGATACGGATGCAGATTCTCCTTCTCCTGATGGCGCTGGGGATGGGTGGAGTGGCAGGTTGTACAATGCATAGAGCAGAACCCGTAAAAACCATGCTCCCGCCCGGAAGGTTTCCAGTCATGGTCATCGCCCACAGGGGTTTTTCCGGAAGCGCTCCGGAAAATACGATGATCGCCTTTAAAAGGGGGATGGAAGCGGGCAGCGATATGATCGAACTCGATGTCCGCCTCTCTAAGGATGGAGAGGTCGTTGTGATTCACGATGAAACCCTGGAGAGAACCACCAGTGGGAAGGGGAGGGTGATCGATCTGACTCTGGATGAGTTGAACCAGTTGGACGCCGGCTCGAAATTTCATTCCTCCTTCTCAGGAGAACGGATTCCAGCCCTCCGGGAGGTGTTGGAAATGGCCAAGCGGAAAGTCCTGGTCAATATTGAATTGAAGAAGGGAGATTATGGCAGATGGACCATCTTCGATCTCGCCGACCGCACACTTCGAGAAGTGGAGAATGCTGGGATGGTTGACCAGGTGCTTTTTTCATCCTTTGATCCAATAGCCCTTGAAAGGGTATTGAAGAAGAACCCAACCGTAGCAGTTGCTTATCTCTACAACAGGCCCTGGAATTTTCCTCGGGAAGTGACCGATGGACAGCCTTTCTTCACCCTGAACTGTCGAAAATCGGTTTTGACCTCGAAGAACATCTCCCAGGCCCATCAGGAGGGAATCCGTGTGGGTGTCTATACCCTTAACACGGAAGAAGAAATGGAAAGATTCATTGACCTGAAGGTGTATGCCATTATCACGGATTACCCGGACCGGCTCATTAAAATTCTTCAAAAAAGATACCGGTAAACCCCGTTAGAAATTCCAGTCCCGCCATAGCGGGACTTGAAAACAAGCGGGGGATTATTTCTAACGGGGTAAATTGGATTCTTTCATCGTCACCATTGACCAGGGAAGTTCAGCGACCAAAGTTCTGGCCTTTGATCACCAGGCACGGTGTGCCTACCGATCTTCCCGCTCCTTAAAAATTGAGCGGTCTCAGCCAACCCATGTGGAACAGGATCCCCTGCATGTTCTTGAGGAAACCAGAAGGGCATTAGATGAGGTTCTTTCTTCTGTTCACGCTGATGGTCATGAGGTTTCAGCCATTGGGCTGGCCTGCCAGCGGTCTTCATTTCTCCTGTGGGATCGGAGCAACGGAAAGCCCTTCACCCCGATCATCTCCTGGCAAGACCTGAGGGCAAAGCATCTCTGCGAAACCCTTAGCTCTCACCGGAATGAGATCTATCAAAAAACAGGACTTCCCCTGACCGGCCATTACGGAGGGCCCAAGTTCTTATGGCTGCTTCAAAACAATCCTGAGACCCCGGAACGGATCAGAAGAAAGGCAACGATTTATTCTCCCTGGAACAGTTTTTTACTCTGGCATCTGACTCAGGAGAGGGTTTGTGCGACTGACGAATCTATTGCAGGCAGAACCCTTCTTTTCAATATTCATGAGAAAGACTGGGATCAGGAATTGCTCGGCCTCTTTCATATTCCCGGATCCATCCTGCCAGAGGTTCTTCCCACCTGCCATCTCTACGGACACTATCTTTTCAAAGGAGGATCCATACCCATCCTCTGTTCCATTGGAGATCATCAGGGAGCCTTGCTGGGTCTGGGAGGGTTTGAGAAGGGGCAATGCGGCATCAACTATGGGACATCTGCAGGAGTCCTCATCAATATCGGTTCAGCACCTTCCATCGTAGATGGTCTTTTGACCAATGTTGGATACTCCAATCCGGACGAAACCATCTATGTCGCGGAAGGCACGGTCAATGCGGTTGGGTCACTGTTCGAATGGTTCGAGAGGGAGAGAGGTATTCTCAATGCGTCGAAGAACTGGGAAAAACAGATGGCCTCCTCCTCGGATGGGTGGTATATGATCCCGGGGATGTATGGGATTGCAGCCCCTTATTGGAAGGAAACGGCTGTAACGGAGTTTATTGGAAAAGGGGAGAGCCTTTCGAAGGAGGTCCAGTTAAGGGCAGGGATGGAGTCCATCTCCTTTTTGATCACAGATATTCTGGACAGGCTTCAGAGCCTATCTGACCTCCGGATCAACCAGATCATGGCTGCAGGAGGAGTCGCCCGCCCCCCTCTCCTGCAGTTTCAAGCAGATCTTCTGGGGATGCCTGTGCATCATGCTTCGATACCCGATGCAACGGCCCTGGGATGTGCTTTCTTAACCGGACTCTTTCAGGGTTTCTGGAAGGACAAGGAAGAGATTCGTCCTCTGGTTCGTGCGGACGAAGCCTTTTATCCTGAAATCTCCCCTTCCGAGCAAAGGTCTCTTTTAAACCGGTGGCATGATGTCCTGAAAACCGGAGGAATTATCGATTGATTCTTTTTATGAAACAGGGATAACCTCCATCCTCTACTTGACCAAAAAGAACATCAGTAACCCCATTCCCCAACAATAATAGGAGAAGTTTGA
>DYHU01000077.1:7745-9712 GCA_020724025.1 Syntrophorhabdus sp.
ACTCCGATGAGGATGGCATCGATCCATTTCATCTTTTCTAAAGGCCTGTCTTCCCTCTTGACCCATTGGGTCAGATAGAGGATCGAACCAGTGACGAGAAGCATTCCCCCCACGATTTTCGGTTTAGAGAAGAGGGATTCAAACCAGTCCTTCAAGAGGAGTCCCATCAAACCCGTGGGAATCGTAGCAATAAGAATCCAGAAGAGGAGTCTCGTTCCCTCCTCATTTTTTCCTTTTCCTGTGGCCATTGATTCTATTCCACGAATAATGCCGCTGATATCACTCCTGAAATAAGCCACCACTGCAAGGAGGGTTCCGAAGTGGAGCATGACATCGAAGAAGAGTTGGGGTTCCTCCATTCCGAAGAGGGATTGGAAAAAGACGAGATGGCCGGAACTGCTGACGGGCAGAAATTCGGTGAGACCCTGAACAATGCCAAGGAAGATAGCTTGTGGAATATTGATTTTATGCTCCTTGAAAATGTCAAATCCCAAAGTTCAAATGTCAATTCAAATCCAAAACTCAAAGGTCAAATCCCCTCAACCCCCCTTTACTAAAGGGGGGCGAGGGGGGATTATTGATAGATTTTGAACTTTGGTATTATTTAATGGCCTCCAAAGTAGGAAACAGCCGCTTTGACCCTATCCTCAACGAGTTTTTTAATTATTTGGAGCCGTTTTTCATTCAGGGCTTCAAACCGCAGGACCAGAACCGGCTGTGTATTGGAAGCCCTTACTAGCCCCCATCCATCCTGAAATTGGACCCGCACTCCGTCCACATCAATAATGGGGTGGTCTTTCCTCAACCCCTCTTTTACCTGATCGACCACTCTGAATTTGATCTCATCAGGACAGTTGACCCGAATCTCCGGAGTGATAGAGGTTTTAGGGACATCGTCGAGAAGATCGGATAATCTCTTATTCGTCTTCGAGAGGAGTTCGATCAGGCGGCATGACGCATAGATGGCATCATCGTAACCGAAATAACGATCAGCAAAGAAGATGTGACCGCTCATCTCTCCCCCCAACACAGCCTTTTCTTCCCTCATCTTCTCTTTAATCAGGGAGTGGCCTGTCCTCCACATGATCGCCCGTCCGCCATGTTTCTCAATGTCATTAAATAAATTCTGAGAGCATTTTACTTCGGCCACAAATGTTGCACCCTTCTGCTGTTTTAGTATCTCACGGGAAAAAAGGATCATCAACTGATCGCCCCAGATGATATACCCCTGATCATCCACTACTCCGATTCGATCTGCATCTCCGTCGTAACCAATCCCCACATCCGCCCGGTTTTTTAATACCCGGTCGGTGAGATCTTTCAGATTATCAGGAACGGTTGGGTCAGGAAAATGGTTTGGAAACCGGCCATTGATCTCACAATAGAGTTCCTCGACTTCGCAACCCAGATCTTTGAGCAATGGCCCGGCGACCACTCCACCGGTCCCATTTCCTGCATCGACCACGACCTTTAACTTCTTTTCAAGGAGGATGTTTTTCTTAATATAGTCCTGATAAGGCCGGATGATCTCGGCTTCTGAAAGATTTCCCCTGCCAGTGACAAAGTCACCCCTCTCAACCCGTCGGCCCAGTTTCTGTATCTCTTCGCCAAAGATGGTGGTTTTCCCCACCGAGACCTTGAAGCCATTGAACTCCGGGGGATTATGGCTCCCCGTCACCATCACTCCTCCATCTCTGTCCAGATGGAAGACAGAAAAGTAGTAGACCGGTGTAGGACAGACTCCCAGATTTACCACATCGCATCCGGTGGATATCAAGCCCTCGATCAGCGCTTCACTGAAGGATTTTGAACTGAGCCTTCCGTCCCTTCCGACGGCGAGTGATTTTTTGCCCAAGCGGGCCATATGAGTTCCGAATCCTTTGCCCAGTCTATGGACGATCTCAGGTGTCAGGTCCTTGTCCACCACTCCTCGGATATCGTATTCTCTGTAAATCTGTGGGTTAATC
>DYHU01000077.1:9812-12094 GCA_020724025.1 Syntrophorhabdus sp.
TGGAGATCAAAGCCATTCGTGGTTTTAATGACATCCTCCCCGACGAAGTCGGAAAGTGGCAGTTTGTTGAAAAGACGGTCCGGGAGGTGTTTGAAAGTTTCGGTTTCGCTGAGATGCGTATTCCCATCCTCGAACGGACGGAGCTCTTCGCTCGAGGTATCGGTGAAGCGACCGACATCGTCGAAAAGGAGATGTATACCTTTGCCGACAAGAGCGGAAGTTTCCTGACCCTTCGTCCGGAAGCCACTGCCTCCATGGCGAGGGCCTATCTGGAACATCAACTCTACACCTTCGATCCTGTGGCAAAACTCTATTGCATCGGCCCGATGTTCCGCTACGAGAGGCCTCAAAAGGGTCGCTACCGCCAGTTCTATCAGATCGATGCCGAGGTCTTCGGCGTAGGAAATCCAGTGGTCGATGCTGAAGTCATCCTCATGCTCATCCATTTTTTGCGACGGGTGGGACTCGAAAAACTTGAGCTTCAGATCAATTCATTAGGATGCCGTGATTGTCGACCCCGGTACCGAGAAGGATTGAAGACCTATTTGACGGAAAAGTCATTTCAACTGTGCGAGGACTGTCAGAGGAGGCTTCAGGCCAACCCCCTCCGCATCTTTGACTGTAAAGTTCAGACCTGCCAGGAAGCCATTGCCGACGCCCCGAAGGTGAATGACTTTATCTGTGAGGAGTGTCAGAACCATTTCGACAAAGTAAAGGAATATCTTTCAATGGCAGGCCTTGACTATGTTTTGAACCCGAGAATGGTCAGGGGATTGGATTATTACACCCGGACCGCTTTTGAGGTCGTCTCCTATGATCTCGGCTCCCAGAACGCAGTCACCGGCGGAGGGCGGTACGACAACCTCTTTCAGGAGATCGGGGGGCTTGATATTCCGGGAATCGGTTTTGCCATCGGTATGGAGAGATTGATCTCTTTGCTGCCCAAAGATAAGGGATTTATCCAGCACCTGCACCTCTTCATCGCCGCTCCCGGCAAGGAGACTCATAAGGAGGCCTACCGGATAGCTCATCAGCTCCATCTCGAAGGGATCCGGGCCGAGTTTGACTATGAGGAAAAGAGCCTGAAGAGCCAGATGCGAAGGGCCGACAAGTTGAAGGCCCGATATGTCCTCATCCTGGGCGAGGAAGAATTAAGAAAAGGTAGAGCGGTTCTGAGGAACATGGAAAGTAAATCCCAGGAAGAAATCCCGATTACCGACATTCTAAATATTTTGAAAGAGAAGATTGTTCGAGATTGATCAATAAACTTTTTGATGGTATAAATTATTTTGAATAGAATTACGCTATGCGCTCAGCGCTCTGCTCTTTGCGTTAAAAAGATTGGGGGATCGTTCAATGGTAGGACAACGGACTCTGACTCCGTGAATCGAGGTTCAAATCCTCGTCCCCCAGCCATGGAATAAAAAACGGGTTTGGCTTCCTTGAGCCAACCTCGTTTTTGTCAGCTCTTTGGAATAGAGGATATGATAAACCGCCCCCTTTTTAAGGGATCACCTCAAATCCTTGTTCTTTGAAATGCGTATCGAATGTAAAAGCGGCTTTGATTCCTAAATCTCGCATCACCTCGAAGCTAACACAATCAACAAGGCTGAGCCCTCGCCTTGCGGCAGAAAGCAAAGCGGTAACACCTAATCGATGGATTCCGGAGTTGACGAATTCTACATTGAGAATAGGGGCCATGTCTTCCTGGAATCCTCTCGCTGCATCAAAACCAAGCCTACTCTGCACCAAAGCAAAGGTTTCTACCAGGACATAATTGCTCGTTACTAAGGTATTCTCGGGATTAATGATTTTGTCCCAAACTTTCTTTCCTTTTGGGTGGTTTTCATCGTCCCTGTCGAGTAACGCATAGAGTGCAGAGGTATCAACGAATAGCCTCATTTGCCATAGACCTCTGCAAGGTAGGCATCATGTTTTTTTGAAATGTCACGTTTGCCCGATCTGAATTTGCCGACAATTTCGAGAGCTCGTTTATGTCTTTCCTCCGAATCCGTCCTTGTGTTTGATCTGATGATTCCTTCAACGGAGCGACGTATGATTTCAGCAACTGAAACACCCTTAGCCGTAGCTATCTTCTTAATTGCCCTTGCCTGTTCATCTGTCAATTGAATCTGGGTTCTTATCATATTTACTCCTATGATAGCATTAATGATAACATGATAACATTTGAAACGGTGGGTGTCAATCTAACCGTATCCATTCCTCAGCAGGGCTTTGTAAGTGAACGGTGAGTATTAAACGTAAACTCGCTTTTTTATTTT
>DYHU01000077.1:12194-13888 GCA_020724025.1 Syntrophorhabdus sp.
TGGCGCCAGGCACCGGCAATACGGTATTTATAAGATGAGCGCTATCCCTGTTTTTTCCCTTGGCCGGCCACTTTGGCCCAAGAGTCCCGGAGGGGGACGATTCGGTTGAAAACGAGTTTGCCAGGAAATGAGTCTTTTGAATCAATGCAGAAATAACCGATTCTTTCAAACTGGTATCTGTTCCCCGGCGTTGCACCCGCCAGGCTCGACTCCACACGACATGTGATAAGGATTTCCAGCGATTTTGGGTTGAGGTATTTCGTAAAATCATCCTCTTCGCCCATTGGATTGGTGACCTGGAAGAGTCGATCATATAATCTGACCTCAGCAGAGACCGAATATTCTGCCGATACCCAGTGAATCGTTGCATCGACCTTCCGGCCATCGGGAGCAAACCCGCTTCGGGTCTCCGGGTCATAGGTGCAGTGCACTTCGACCACTTCACCTGTATTAGGGTCTTTAACAACGCCCACACATTTTATAAAGCATCCATACCGGAGACGCACTTCCCTGCCCGGGGCAAGCCGGTAAAACTTCTTGGGCGGATTCTCCATAAAATCTTCCTGTTCAATGTATAAGGTTCGGGAGAAAGGGACTTTCCGGGAACCCACCCCCGGATTCTGGGGGTGATAAGGGGAATCAAACTCCTCAACCTGGCCTTCGGGGTAGTTATCGATAACCACCCGTAGAGGATGGAGCACAGCCATAACTCGAGGCGCCTTTTCATTCAGATCCTCCCGAACGCAGTGCTCAAGGAGAGCCATGTCGATGATGCTGTCATTCTTGGCCACGCCAATCCGCTCGCAGAAGTTGCGGATCGCTTCGGGTGTGTAGCCTCGTCTTCTCATCCCGGCAATGGTGGGCATCCGGGGATCGTTCCATCCCGTAACATATCCTCTTTCCACGAGTTCGATAAGCCTTCGTTTGCTTAAAACGGTGTAGCTGAGGTTGAGGCGGGCGAATTCGATCTGCTGGGGGTGGCAATCCACCTTCAATTCATCAAGAAACCAATCGTAAAGAGGCCGATTGTTTTCAAACTCGAGGGTGCAGATCGAATGGGTAATTTTTTCGATCGAATCGGAGAGACAGTGGGCAAAGTCATACATCGGGTAGATGCACCATTTCGTCCCGGTTCGGTAGTGATGCGCTCGCTTGATTCGGTAAAGGACCGGATCGCGCAGGGTGATGTTTGGAGAGGCCATATCGATTCTGGCGCGAAGGACGTGGGTTCCATCCCCAAACTCGCCTGCTCGCATTCGCTTAAACAAATCGAGGTTCTCTTCCACAGGCCGGTTGCGATAAGGGCTTTCCCTGCCCACTTCGGTTAAGGTGCCCCTGTGCTCCCGGATTTCATCCGCGCTCAGACTGCAGACATAAGCCTTGCCTTGCTTGATCAGTTGAGTGGCATACTGGAAAAGTTGTTCATAGTAATCCGAGGCATAATAGAGACGGTTCTCCCAGTCAAATCCAAGCCACTTCACATCCCGAATGATCGAATCGACATATTCCTGGCTTTCACCACTCGGATCCGTATCATCCATTCGTAAATTGCAAGTGCCATTGTACTGGGCGGCAATGCCGAAATTGAGGCAGACGGACTTCGCATGTCCGACATGAAGATATCCGTTCGGCTCGGGCGGGAATCGTGTCGCCACACGGCCCTGGAATCTGTTGGTTCTCGAGTGTTCTTCGAT
>DYHU01000429.1 GCA_020724025.1 Syntrophorhabdus sp.
TCTCCCCTCCCCTGGCGGGAGGGGATGAAGGGGAGGGGGATGGTTCGACAAGCTCACCATGATTACCCTGAGCCTGTTGAAGGGTCACCCCCACCCTAACCCTCCCCCATCGAAGGGGGAGGGAAGTTCTTACTATTTTCACGGTTCGTGAGTGATAAGCTTATCATGTAAATTTTTTAATTATTGGTGCTTGGTGCTTGTGATTTGAAACTGTTCCTTCAATTTCTTATCGACTATCCCTTCCACCTCATCCACGGTAATCAATTCCATGCATTGGTGGTCAGTGGGGCAGGTCCTTTTTAAACATGGACTGCAAGAAACCTCCTTCTTCACAACCACATGGCCATCTCCCCACGGCCCTGTGGTAACAGGATCCGTCGAGCCGAAGATGGCCACGACCGGAGTCCCGATGGCTGAAGCCACATGCATGGTTCCGGTATCATTCGTCACTAAAAGACGGCACCGTTCCAGAAGGGCCGCCAGTTGAAGGAGATGGGTCTCTCCGGTAAAATCGACTCCTCCGCTCCCTAACGATTCCAGGATTTCGTTTGCGATGTCCTGCTCTTTCTTTCTCCCAAAAATAAGCACGGTAGCCTTCCTTTTCTCGGAGAGCCTTCTTCCCAGCTCGGCAAATCGATCGGGATACCAGCATTTGGCCAGCCCGTAAGCGGCTCCAGGGTTAATGCCGATGAGGGGCCTTCCGTCCAGAAGACCCAATTCCTCAAGTCTCTTTTCAGCCCATCCTCGATCTTCCTCCCTGAGAAAGAGTCGGGGAGGAGGAATGGGTTCTAACTTACCCAAAGGCTCCATCAGCCTTCGATAATAATGGACACGGTGGACGCAGAGGACTTCTTGGGTTCGAGGAATTCGGTGGGTCAGAAAGAGCGAACGTCCTTCCCCTTTATAACCAATCCGGATGGGGATTCGAGCGGCGAAAATATGTAAGGCTGAACGGAAAGATCGTGGGAGAATGAGAGCCAGATCAAACTTTCTCTCTTTTAAAGATTCGCTGAGATTCAGATCTTCCCAAATAGAGGAAATACCCCCTTTCTTAATGAAAGGGATGATCTCATCCACAAAAGGAAAGGTCTTCCATAAATCAACCAAGTGGTTTGGGACGAGAATAGTTAGGTGGGATTTGGGATACAGGTTTTTTAATGCCTGAACAGTAGGATAGGTGAGAATGGTATCACCCACCCAGTTCACCCCTCGGACCAAAATGTTATTCACATTACTAAAATCGGATTTCAACGCTCTTTCCTTTTCGTTGGAAAGCGGGACAAAAATGTCCCGCCTATCGAGGGGATTGATTTAAATCTGTTCCCATAAAACCTCTCTTGTTGCTTTAAAAACATCTTCAACCGTAATTTCCTTCAGACACTTGAGTTCCTTACAGGAGTGATCCCGGCATGGATTACATCCCACATTTTTAATTACCTTTTTATGGGGTCCGAATGGCTCATTCATAACCGGGTCTGTTGGACCATAAATGACCACCACGGGAATTCCCATTAAAGAAGCGATATGCATTGGACCTGTATCTCCGCCGATATAGAGATCGCAATGCCTGTATACCTCGCCCAATTGCGTGAGGGAAATGGTATGGGGGCCGAGAATGGAAGATTCTTTCATTCTCCTCTGAATCATCTTTACCCATTCCAGTTCACCCGGACCCCAGGTGAAGAGCACCGTCGCATCCATCTCCCGGACCAGTCGATCTGCCAGCCGGGCATATTGGTCCGGAAGCCACCTTTTATATGTCGTCTTCGGGCTGGTTCCGGGATGGATGGCAATGGAAGGGCTCTTAAGCGGAGGAAAGAGTTGATTAAAAAATGAATTCACATACTCCCTGTCCTCCGAGGGAATATGGAGTGGATAGTCCTCAGCCTGAACTTCTAACCCCATTCCCTTCAGGAGATTAAAATTCCTCTCAAATCGACTGATCCTCCCTCCCGGGAGTTTCACTTTTATATTCGAAAACAGGAAATTTCCTTCCTTGCTCGACCTTCGATCAAATCCGATCCGTTGAGGAGAGCCGGAGAGAAAGGAGAGGAGGCCGCTCTTGAGGATTCCGTGAAAATCGAGAACCACATCAAATTTTTTCCTACGGAGGGATTGAATAAATTTTCGCACCTCCCTGAGTGTCCTCCACCACCCTTTTGCAGACTTAATCCCTTCTGACCATCTCTGTCTTGGAAAGAGAATGACCTCGTCAATCTCCGATTGGCTTTCGATGAGGGCTTTCGAGGGTTCTTCGACAATCCAGGTGAGGGAGGCGGACGGAAAGTTTGTCTTGATTGTCTTCACCGCAGGAAGCGTCCGGATCACATCTCCCACGGCGCTCAGCCTTAAAATTAAAATTTTCTTGTAATCCATTACGGAAACATTATCCCATTCACATCCAATTTTCAACAGGAAAAACAAG
>DYHU01000430.1 GCA_020724025.1 Syntrophorhabdus sp.
AGCGCCTGCCTGGTCGGCATTGAAAGCCGTTATGATGGGAACCATAAGCTGAGAAAGGGATTGCTCAGGAAATTGGAGGGCTGGAACATCGTTCCTGTCTGCCCTGAACAGTTGGGTGGTTTACCCACTCCGAGAAGCCGTGCGGAGATTGTTGGAGGCAGCGGATTCAATGTCCTGAAAGGAGAGGCAAAGGTGATCGACTCTGAAGGACATGATGTGACCGCTCAATTTATCAAAGGGGCGAGGGAAGTCCTCAAGATTATCCGGGTGAATAAGATCGGAAGGGTTTTTCTTAAAGAGGGGAGCCCCTCCTGCGGGACAGAACGATTTGGGAAAAAAGGAAAACAGATCGGCCCCGGAGTGACCACCGCTCTTCTTTTTGAAGAGGGAGTTGAGGTAACAGGGGTTCAGTGATAGAAAGGGCATCTTTTTAGGATACCTTTGGACCATAAGACCAAAGACTATAAGGCTAAATGACCAGAACTATGAAGCATCAACCCAAAGTCTTTGATGTAGCTATATTAGGCACCGGGCTGAGTGGCTTGATCGCCGCTACCCGGATGGCAAAGGAGAACCATAGCGTTCTGCTTCTTAAAGAAAAAAAATATCGTTCCTCTTATACAAGAGACGGGTATCGGTTCGTTCCTTTTTCAAACTTCTCAGAAAAACTGATTAAAACGAGCCTCCTGAAGAAGATTTCATTTCTGTCTGATCACCAGGAACATTCAAAAAAGGAAGAGAGACAAGACCAGAAGGTCTCTTTTCAGGTGATCCTACCCGAGTCGAGGATTGACCTTTATCGTGAGCGGTCCTTTTTTCAGAGGGAGTTGAAAAGGGAATTCCCGGGTGAATTGAATCAAATCGAAACCTTTTATGCTGAGTTGAGCCGAATCAAACAGATATTAAAAATGCTAAAAAGCAAAGAACCGCCCAGATCGTCTTTTCCTGTCTATAGCAGGTCTTTCCTCAAGAGATGGTTATCATTTGATAACCTTCCGAAAGGGGGGATGGATAAATGGCTCTCTTCCTTCTCATCCGAATTTAAAAAATTCATTGAGCTCCAGATGATCTCTCACGGGAATCTCCTCTCAGACTCTTTGCCCATCTCCCTGGTTTCCCACCTCTTATTAAATGACGAAGGGGATGAATGGGGGAAGAATGTTGATCTGGAAAAAGTAACGCAGGCCATGCTTGAGAAATTCATCCAATCAGGAGGAAGCGTCGAAGAAATCGAGGGAGTCGAGAAGGTGGAGATGAAGGGAAGAGGGGGATTTTACCTCTCCTTAAAGGGAGATGAAAAGATATTCCGATCCCGGTATCTCGTTTTGAATTCTCCTCTCCACCGCCTTTCGAATCTCTTTGGGAAGAGAGGAAAGGCCCTTTCGAGGTGGGGAAAAAAGATTCGACCCCGTTATGTCATTGTCCCATTCTTTTTAGGAATTCGTGAGAAGGTGATTCCGGTCGGCATGAGAGACCTCCTCATCTCCATTCTGAATCTTGAAAAGCCGTATGAAGGAGGAAACCTCCTCTTTCTCAGTCTAAGCAGAAAAGGGGATGAGAATCAGGCTCCGGAGGGGAAGAGAGCGCTTACGGTCCAGTGCTTAATGCCTTTCGGGGGATCGGAAAAGAATTCTATCTCTGACCTGCAGGATGGGGTGATGAGACATTTAAAACATCTTTTCCCATTTCTTGAAAATCATATTGAGTTCATCGACCGGAAATGGGCGGATGATCAAATGGATTGCTGGTCCTATCCGCACTTTTTTTATGAGGTGGGTTCCGATTTTAGATGGAGAAAAGGGATTGTTCCGATCCGGATTTCAAAAAACCTCTACTTTTCAGGGAGAGAAACTTTCCCTTATCTGGGTTTGGAAGGAGAAATTCTTAGCGGATCCACCTTCCTCTCCCCGCTGGGGAGAGGGTAAGGGTGAGGGGAAATTTCAAATATTTTTGGATAGATTTTTTGATGAATGAATTAGCAATAGATGAGGGACGTTTCGAGGAGACTTCTACTTCTTCTTCGATTTAGAACCTGACAATTCTTCATCTTCATAATCGTCACCGAACATATCATAAAGCTTACTGAGAGACTTCGGCTTTTCTTCCTCGTATAGGAATATGTCTTTCGACATTAGTTCCCCCCATTTTTCATAATCGATGTGATTTTCCTGATCCTTTATCATCTTCTTATTCCCACAATAATTGCTCTCGTTATTAAATAATCAGCAAATTCCTTGCCAACTATTAAAAAAAACATGCAAAGGAGCCTAACTAATTGATAATAAATAGGAATAAGTCAATTAACCAAAAAGTTTTTAGGAAAAGCAAGTATATCCCTAACATAAATTGTCACTCTCATCTGAAAAGTATTTGCCTACCCATACCTATAAATTCAAAATTGGGAAATGGGAAGTTAGAAATAGGA
>DYHU01000431.1 GCA_020724025.1 Syntrophorhabdus sp.
CCCTCTTGAGCGTCTTGCACCCGATCAGAAACCAAGTTGGAGCGGCTGCCAGCAGGGGAAAAAAGTCTTTCTCAATTAAAACGAAAATCACTTACTTTTTCGCCTGGGATTTCTTTTCCCTATTGACACCGGAGGCCTTATGAGTGTTAGGCGCTTATACGTTGGGTGACGGTCAAGCGGGTGACCTTTAGTCGATTACGATGTCGTTCGGCCTGCCAGAGGTGGTACTGCACTTGCTGATTCAACCAACTTTCAGGCGTGGTATCAAAAGCAATCGCCAACCGCATTGCCATTTCTGGACTAATTCCTGCACGGCCATTCAGAATGCTAGACAGCGTCTTACGGCTGACGCCTAGAGCTTTTGCCACCTCGGTGACACTTAACCTCAAAGGCTCAAGGCATAGTTTCCTAAGAATTTCTCCTGGATGTGGCGGATTGTGCATACGCATAGTATTCACCTCAATGATAATCCTCATAATCGACGTCGGTGACATCTTCTCCGATAAATCTGAACGTGACGCGCCAATTCCCACTTACCTTGACGGACCAAGTCCCTTTCCGATCACCGCTAAGTTCATGGAGGTTCAAACCAGGCAGATTCATATCTCTTGGGGACGTCGAGGCACTTAGCCGACCAAAAACTAACCGCAAGCGTTCGGCATGCTTGGTTTGAATGCCTGATTTGATGCCCTTGGTAAAGAACTTCTCTAAGCCTTTATGCTTAAAGTCCGTAATCACGAGTTAAATGTAACCAATATCGTTACAAATTACAAGCTGCCTAACAACGATTGAGGTCAACGGTGGCTGTGAGCCATCCGCTGGAGTGTTATGCCTGTTTCCTTCCCCTTTTGTTACCAACAATATCAAGCAGAGCGTCTGGATGTGTGGCTGCAACCCTTAATAAAACACGAGATGGCCCTTCCGGTTTCCGCCGTCCTTGTTCCCAGTTGCGAAGGGTCGCAACACTTATCCCCATCAGAGTAGCAAACTTGTCTTGAGATAAGCCGTATTGTTCGCGTATCTTCCGTACCTCGGATTCAGGAAACTCAAAGGTTCGCAAAGGCTTCATTGTGCCTTTCATAATCGCGGCACCTTGCTTCACGCTTTCGAGTAGTTCTTCAAATAGTTCCTTTTTCATCGGCATTCTCCTTCAACAACCTTTTTGAGTTGTTTGAGTTGTTTCGGTGTCAGCTCCTCTTGTTCACTTTTAGGATAGGCAAATAGGAGAAGAAGGGTGTCATGCGACACAAACCAATAATAAATGACCCTGATGCCACCACGCTTCCCATGTCCACCTGTAGACCAGCGAAGCTTTCGTAGCCCACCGCTCCCCCGGATAATCTTACCGGAATCCGGCTTATTGACCAACTGAATCTGCAAGAGTCGATATTCCTCATCAGAAAGAATTGTCTGAATTCGTCGGGAGAATATCGGGGTCTCGATGATGACCATAATCAATTATACGTCAATGGCGTAGTTTTGGCAAGGTGAATTCGTGGGTTTTAATAAAAAATATTAGTGGGTATAACGCCGCGGTTCACCGGGAGCCAGATTTATCGGCGATCCGGTGAAGCCGCTGGTTAGGGCTTATTTTATTGTTAGGCGCTTTTTTGTATAGAAGTCAATAATCAAGTCTGACCCCCAACTCATTTTTTTCTTAGTATCTCTCACGAAGGCTTCGCTCCCAACAGCAATGCTCTCAGTCCATTGTGACTCGCGCTCACGGCCCCGTTTCATCCAGAGCTTCTTCCACAAAACCTCCGTAGGTCTCCCTCAATTCATCCATACTCTTTGTATCGAATATTTCCATTAGGCTCTCGTGGTCGATTCTCGAATACCTCTGCCGCGGATTTTGGATTTCGCTATACCCACAGAAGGACCACTCTGCTGGATGAGCCACAACTCCCGCACGAACCATGTTCAAATCAACATAAACCAGACATTGGATTAAATGGGAATCCGCCTCCACGGCGGTGGCATGATAACGATCTTCCCAGAAGGCCCCTTTTCGACCTTTTCTCTGATTATATTCCTGGCCTGTCCTGCCCGCGATCAATTGCATGGTTTGGGGTATGACCTCTTCCCCTTTAACATCCCTTATGACGAGATGAATATGGTTTGAGGTCACCGCGTAATTCAGGATAGAGGTCCCAAGACGCTTCTTCGCCT
This sequence comes from Syntrophorhabdus sp., assembly GCA_020724025.1. Next base: position 2,170 of record DYHU01000431.1, read on the forward strand.
CGAAGAGCCACTGTAACCATCGACGCCGATCTCTGGCAAACTTCAGCAGGAATTCCTTCTTGTGGCACCGATGCGTGATGTGCCACACATATCCTGGGAGATAGTGTCGGTTAGCTCTCGCCAAGTTTAATTCCTTAAAAGGCCATTTTTACGTTAAAAAATGAGGTTCTAAGCCCCCCCAAGGCATCCTTATTTGCCGTTTCATTCACAATTTCAAATAGTTACCTTGGTCCGACCCCCCTTAACCTT
>DYHU01000432.1 GCA_020724025.1 Syntrophorhabdus sp.
AGACTGCTGGAACAGGCCCTGCAGGCCCACGGTAAAGTAACCCGTGACATCCAGACAGGAGAGATTGACATCCGGTATCAGGAGGGAGAATTCTGGATATCGAAACTGAAAGAGGATCGAAAGTCAATTGAAGCAGGAATGGAGCAGGTTAAATTATTGAAAGAGAAACCCGGCAATTTAGTGGTATCGATCGGTCTCTATAAATCCCTTAAAGACCTCTCGGTCAATTTTAACGCTTACAATAATATGCCTTTGTTTTCCGCCTTTGTAGGCGACCTGGCCCCTGAACTGGAGTTGTGGGCGGATCCGGTTTTTTATCAGCTCTACCTGCTTCCTCTTGCCCGTTTAAAGGATGCAGAAAAGGGATCTCCCCCGAAGGAGAAGGCGCCGGCGCCAAAAGGGAAGAAACCTTAATTTTCTTTTTCATCGATGTATAGTAAACGGCCCGATAAAGTAGTCATTGCGAGGAGTCCCGTTGGGGCGGGACGACGTGGCAATCTCCTGAGATTGCTTCACGGAGTTTACCCTGAGCCAATTAACGAGATTCTTCGCTTCGCTCAGAATGACAAAAGGCGAAGGGTTCGCAATGACAATTTGGAGATGTCCACTTATTTAAGTCGTTCACTTTAATAATGAATGGATATTAAAACGAAAAACTTTTTCCGATATCCTCAATCCTCTTTTACCTCCACAGCCCTGGTCGCCATTCTATCGCTCACCTTTTACCTCCGTCTCCTCTTCTTCGGACAGATGATTGACGCCGATGTTGGAAACATGGGTTACATGGGCTGGCGGATGGCTGAAGGAGAAATCCTTATTGACCTGGAAGGTCCCGGGAAACCTCCACTCTACCCCATGCTCTACGCAATCTTTGTTTTTCTTTTTGGCCCATCAGTGCTTGGGATGAAGATATTCGGAGCAATCTTTGTCCTCATGGCGGTCGTTGCGATCTATTGGGTTGGGAATAAAGCCTATGGGAAAAGTGTTGGACTCCTGGCGGCTCTACTTTTTGGGGTCTTTTCATCCGGGCCAATGGTCGAAGGCGGGACCGTCAATCTCGAGACTCTTTTGCACTTTCCTTCTATTCTTGCAATCGGTTTTCTTCTTAACGCCTCAACAACCGGCCGGCTAAAATGGTACTTCCTTGCCGGACTTTGTGGGGCAATGGCTACGCTCGTCAAACAGGTGGGAGGGGTGATCTTCTTTGCCTTTCTATGTAGTGAGATTCATAGAGGATGGAGAATGAAGGAGTGGTTTTTCCGTTACAGCATCCTGGGGGCAGGGGCTCTGGCGCCTGTCATCTGTCTCATCCTCTTCTATGCCTTACATGGTTATACCCTTATCGAATTATATGACTCCATCCTGGGAAGCAACTTTCGATATCTCCAGAGAGGATATGAGTACAGGAGTATATTCGTCTATTTTTTCTCCAGCGTGAAAACCATCCTTCTTGAGAATAGTTTACTCTGGATCGGGGCCATTTTTTCCGCAGCCTACTTCGGATGGCGATTGGTGCGTGGAAGAGGAGAGACGGCTGACCGGATACTGCTCTGGTGGGCTTTCTGGTCCTTTGCGGTTCTATGGGTCTCCGGAACCTTCCATGCCCACTATTTTGTTCAAATGATCGCCCCCTTCTCCGTGTTGGCCGCCTATGGGGTGAGAACAACCTGGAAATTGGCAAAAACCCTTTCTCCTCTGCCGAGGTTTGTTGCTCAGGGGCTATGGGCGATCGTTTTGACGATTACGGTCATTCTCTTCGTCAAAACAGACTATAAATATTTCTTTTCTTATAACCCAGTCGAACAGACCGTCTTCCAGCATAAAGGACTTGATGGCATCATTGATCAATACGGGTATGGAGTATATAATGTCTTTCAATATGAAATTGCCTCCCATATCCGCGATCAAACCAGCCCTGCTGATACGATCTATGTCTGGGGGGTTTCCCCACAGCTCTACTATTTAGCCCAGCGAAGGGCCGCAACCCGGTATCGAAATAACTTTAACATCAGTCTGAATGTCACGGATAACCCGGGGAAGGCGCTTCGGACTTATGCCCCTGTAGTGATGGAGGAGCTAAGGAGATCTCCTCCTGTTTATATTGTTCAGATATTTCCTCTTGAAATCTTTCGCGAGCTTCAAGACTTTATTCAGGATCATTATCAGTTAGAGATGAACGTAGAAGTCACGGGGACCCCCTTCAGAATCAATCTTTATCGAAGGCGACCCTGATGCGGAGACAGTTCATTGCTCAGAAAATAACCCTGTTATCTCCCTCTCCCCCCCGGCCTCGCTCCGCTCTGCGGGGCGGGCTGGTGGGAGAGGGTGGGGGTGAGGGGGAAGACACCCTATTCACCCCTCCCCGAGCCAGAGGCTCTCTGAGCCGGCGGCCACCTCAATCCTCCCCCCTGCCTTCG
>DYHU01000078.1:0-2737 GCA_020724025.1 Syntrophorhabdus sp.
CATCTGTACACTTACATTAATGATGTCAACTTTCACGGTCTCCAATCTCTCAAGAATGCCTCAAAGGAATTGTATCAAAAATGTGGTATCAAAGAACCCTTGAAAGAAATCGATGTCATCGAACTCTATCAGCCTTATTCTTTTGGAGGCCTTATGTGGCTTGAATCGATGGGGCTGTGCAAGGATGGTGAGGCTCCACGGCTAGTCTGGGATGGAATCACCGATATGGATGGGGAATTGCCGGTCAACCCATCAGGAGGGGTGATCGCCACCAATCCAATCGGCGCTACCGGTCTCATCCGGTGTGCTGAAGCAGCGATGCAGATTATGGGCAAAGCAGGAGAGCATCAAGTTCCCGATGTAAAAATCGCGGTAAGCACTGGTTTCGGAGGATGTATGTGGTCAGACATCCTTCTATATGGAAAAGAGAAACCACGTTGCTAAGATTGCAGTAAGTCAACCCTTTAAGCTTGACTTTGATCAAGGCTAAAGCCTTGAGTTACAGATGGGCCGTGAGGAAGAGACAATGTCCGAAAAAGAGAGCGAGTTGTTAACCAAGAGTTCCGGAGAAGCTGAACAGCCTTTTCGATACTCGGTTGGAAGATGGGGAAGCAAATTTCTGATCGAGCTCCGAGATCATAAGAAGCTTTTGGGTATTCGTTGCCCCAAATGCCAGAAGGTTTATGTTCCGCCCCGACAGGTGTGTGGTCCATGTTTTCAACGGATGGAAGAACTCCTCGAACTGAGCGATAAGGGAACTCTGGTCGCCTTCACTATCATCCGCTTCTCTTTCATCGATCCTGAAACAGGAATCACACGGCCTGTCCCTTATGGGTATGGTTTTATAAAGCTTGATGGGTGCGATAATTCTTTCCAACACTTTATCAATATTGAAGATGAGTCTAAGGTGAGAATCGGTGCAAGAGTACAGGCGGTCTTTAATGAAAACAGAAAAGGAAACCTCTTGGATATCAAATACTTTGATGTGATCGATGATTGATCACTCGTTCTATATCTTTGAACCTTCACAAGCTATCGCGCCCCTCTTTGTCATTCCTGCAAAAGCAGGAATCCATATCTTTTGACGCCAGGAGCTGGATTCCCGTTTGCACGGGAATGACAGGATCGACACGGAGGAGAAATCCATGGAAAAACTGATCATCACAGCAGCCGTAACCGGTTCTGTTCACATTCCAACCCAGACGCCCTATCTCCCTCTCACACCAAAAGAGATTGCTGATGAGGCTGTTCGTTCGGCCGAGGCGGGAGCCGCGATCGTTCACATCCATGCGAGGGATCCAAAGGACGGAAGACCCTGCTCTGCTCTGGAGGTATTCCGGGAGATCATTACATCGATCAAAGAGAGGAGCGATGTGATCATCTGCATCTCGACAGGGGGAGGAGCAGGAATGTCTATTGAAGAAAGAACCAAGACCATTCCCGTCTTTAAACCCGAAATGGCCTCCTGCAACATGGGGTCGATGAACTTTGGGCTCTATCCCCTTCTGGATAGGTTCAAGGAGTTCAAATTTCCATGGGAGAAACCGTATCTTGAACTGACCCGCAATTTTATTTTTGCAAATACTTTTGCTGATCTCGAATACATCTGTAAAATTGCGAGGGAGAACGGAACAAAAACCGAACATGAGATGTACGATGTGGGCCACCTCTACAATACAAAGTTCCTTTTCGATAAGGGGCTATTGGATCGCCCTCTTCATATGCAGTTTGTAACCGGAGTTCTGGGAGGCATCCAATCTACCTTTGACGATCTCCTCCACATGAAAAAAACAGCTGACAAACTCTTTGGGGAAGATCAACACACCTGGTCGGTGATCGGTGCAGGTTATCCTGCTGAATTCCATTTGGGTGCCATCGCTGCCTTGTTAGGTGGACATGTGAGGGTGGGGATGGAAGACAATTTAAGAATCAGGAAGGGGGAATATGCGAAAAGCAACGCTGAACTGGTCGAGAAGATGGCGCGAATAGCAAAGGATCTGGATCGGGATCTTGCTTCCCCTAATGATGCAAGGGCAATCCTAGGTCTGAAGGGAAAGGAAAAGGTTAATTTCTGACAGATTTTATCATGAAGGCCGCTTCTTCACGATGACTTTAAGCACTCCTCCCATTACTGAATCGCCTTCGTGATTCATCACATCTACCATAAATGCGACCAAACCCTGGCCCTCCTTTTTGGATTCTTTCTTCTCCACGACTTTGGCTAGTACATGGATGGTATCTCCTATCTTGATCGGGGCACGGAACCGCCACTCATCGATTCCATAAAAGGCAACAATCGTCCCCTCGAGGATATTGAGGCGGACCAGGAGACCGGTTGCCATTGAAAAACCACACATTCCATGGGCTATCCTTTCTCCAAACATGCTTTTTGAGGCATACTGGGCATCGGTATGAAGAGGATTAAAGTCTCCTGTGAATCCGCTAAAATTGACAATATCCGCCTCGGTCATTGTCCTCCCTAGGGAGGACAATTCCATCCCTTGCTCAAAATCCTCAAAATATTTTCCAAGAATTGCAACCATCTCTTTCAGCCCCCCTATCTCCCTTTGGTGTAAACCGTGCTATGCTAAAGTCCCAATAGTTTTGCGATGATGTTTTTCATAATCTGGGAAGTCCCTGCACCGATATTGGCCAGCCTGACATCCCTATAAATTCTCTCAACTTCATACTCTTGCATATATCCGTAGCCACCAAAAATTTGTACTGCTTTATTAGC
>DYHU01000078.1:2837-5319 GCA_020724025.1 Syntrophorhabdus sp.
AATTCGGCTGTGTCGGAAGAATGCATCCCCATTTTCTTCAATTTCCTCCCCACGGAGAAACCGGGTGTGGTGGTCTCAAAGATGATTAGAGAAAGTCCCTTTTCGCCTTCCCCGGGCCCTGTTCTCACCCCAAGGGTGATCAGGTCGGCTTGGGTTCCATTCGTGATAAATATTTTACTTCCCTTGATCACATAATGATCTCCCTCCCTGACGGCTGTGGTCTCTATGGAAGCCACATCTGAACCGTGATCGGGTTCGGTGACCCCTAAAGCGATGATCTTCTCTCCTGTCAAAACAGGTTTGAGGTATTTCAGTTTTTGCTCGTGAGTCCCGAACTCATGCAGCGCTATGGAAGCAATATCCGTTTGTACTAAAACGCTCATTGCAAAACCGAGTGCCCCGCATTTAGATATCTCTTCGGCAAAAACGATCGTGGTGAAATAGTCTCCCCCTCCACCCCCGTATTCCTCAGGATAGGAAACACCCAGAAAACCAAGATCTCCCATCCTCTTAAAGATCTTGCGGGGATAAATCTCAGCCTCCTCCCATTCCTCAGCATAAGGGCGAATCTCTTTCTTCACAAAATCTCTTAATGATTTTCTAAAGATATTATGTTCTTCACTAAAATAGATTGAGTCCATTTTGAGCTCCTATACTTTTTCGATGGCCTTGTAGGTCCAATCAAAAGGTAAAGAGTTCGATCCCGCCTGAGACATTGAGCACAATGCCAGTAATGTATTTGGCTTTATCCGAGGCTAAAAAAACAATGGCATTGGCCACATCTTCAGGTTCTCCTGGCTTTCTAAGGGCTGTTCGCTTGATCAACCTCTCCTTCATGTCAGTGGGAAGCATTTCGATTTTAGACTCCAAGCTCTGAACTACGAACTCATAACTGACAATCATATTGGCTCCAATATGATTGTCAGTTTGCCGTCTGGCAGAGTAAAAGGAGAGGCCTTCATCTTCATCCCCACCTTGATCTTCTTGATATCCATTTTGGGTATCCAGCCCATGACCGGCAACCCCTTCTCCACCTCAAGGATGCCAATAGGACAGGGTTCAAATTGAATGCTCGAAAAGGGCATCAGGGGTTGCCGTACGGCAAAATGCTCAGGAGGGACATAAATCTTTGTAAAGGTGATCAGTTTTCCCTCGGCCTTAAGTTCTTTCCACTCCATCTCGCTTGCCATACAGGAGGGACAATCAGCCTGTGGAGGATAGTAATGTTTGCCACACTTCTTACAAAGAGTGGACATGATCTTTCCCCCTGCCAGCTCATCCGCAAATCGGTTTACCTTCGTCTGGTTGATGAAAAGAGAAAAATTCTTGAATTCCATCCTATCTATCCCCTCCTGAAAATATGAATGAGTGATACCTGTCCGGATCCACCCACATTATGAGTCAGGCCGATTTCCGCATCCTTCACCTGCCTCGGCCCTGCCTCTTCTCTTAACTGCTTGGTGATCTCAATGGCCATGGAAACACCCGTGGCTCCGAGGGGATGGCCTTTTGATTTCAACCCGCCATCGACATTGACCGGAATTCGACCTCCCACATAGGTCTCCTTTGCCTCGATCAATTTCCCCCCTTCCCCCTTCTCACAGAATCCGAGGTCTTCGTAAGCCACGATCTCCGCAATGGTGAAGCAGTCGTGAACCGTGGCAATATCTATATCCGATGGCCCTACCCCCGCCATATTATAGGCTATCTTGGCGGCCTCGCGAGTGGCTTGAAGAGAGGTTAACGATTTCCTATCGCCGAGCCTCATTGCATCCGTAGCGCATCCAAGCCCTGCAACCCAGACTGGTTTCTTTGAAATCGCTTTAGCCTTCTCTTCGGAGGCGAGGAGGATGGCAGCCGCTCCATCGGTGATCAGACTGCAATCATAGAGTTTGAGCGGATAGGCCACGGTAAAGGAGGTGACGGCCTTTTCCAGTGTGATCTCCTTCTGCATCTGGGCATAGGGGTTGAGGCTTCCGTAATAGTGATTTTTGACCGCTACCATGGCCAACTGTTCTTCCGTCGTCCCATACTCGGCCATATGGGCATTTGCGATCATGGCGTAATAACCCGGAAAGGTCGTTCCGAAGGCATATTCCCAGGTCGCATCGCCTGCACGGCCCATGATCTCCGTGGCTGTGCTTGTAGGAACCTCTGTCATCTTCTCAACACCAACCACCAGAACAACATCCGCCAGACCCGAGGCGATATTCATCCATCCTGTTCTCAATGCCACGCTTCCGGTGGCGCAGGCCCCCTCGACACGGAAGTTGGGTTTCGGATGGAATCCGATATAATCGTGTACCTGGGCAGAGGGTTGAATGCCAAAGGAGAATTCATCTCCTGCCACGCCGGTCACCATACTGTCCACCTCTTTGAGCGAAAGTCCTGAATCATCGAGGCAGGCCTTCACCGCCTCAAAGACCAGCTCCCGAAGCGAAGCATCCGATCTCACCCCGAATTTCCCGTGTCCGATTCCAAC
>DYHU01000078.1:5419-13727 GCA_020724025.1 Syntrophorhabdus sp.
GGTTTTTTATAGCGGGCAATGCGTCCACCGACGAAATCGATCAGCTCCTTCTCCGTCAGTTTCACATTCTGTTTTAAGACGCAGATGGCTTTAATCCCCTCGCCGAATTTCGGGTCAGGGATGCCGATTACCGAAACCTCACTGATAGCAGGATGCTCAAGGATTACCTTCTCCACTTCGATGGGATAGACATTCTCACCTCCGGGTTTGATCAGCTCTTTTTCTGCCTTTCTGCCGGCAAACCAGAGAAATCCCTCTTCATCCAGCCGGCCTGCATCACCGGTATGATGCCAGCCATCCCGAAACGTGTAGGTGGTCAACTCCTCCTCTCCCCAGTACCCTAAAAAGATCAAAGGACCTCGGACCAGGATTTCGCCCACTTTTCCTGTTTCGACCTCTTTGTCAAATTCGTCTACAATCTTTATGTCCACCAAAGGACCGGGTTTCCCTGCACATCCAGGTTTTTCTCGATTGGAACAAACACTGGTTAAGCCCATTGTTTCTGTCTGGCCATAAGCCAGCCAGAATTGACCATGGCCAAGACTTTCAAACCTCTTAATCGTCTCAGGCAACTCAATTCCCAAAATATTTTTCAAAGAAGAAAGGGTAAACTCTCCTTTTGCCTGTTCATCGAGCAGCTGGAGGAGGATGGGTGGAAAGTCTCCAATCAGGGTCACTTGCTCTTTATCAATAATCTTACCCGCAACTTTTGGATCATATTTTGAAATGATCAGATTTTTCCCTCCTGCATGCATCGTGGTCAGGGCAGCGATCATCCCTGCAATGTGAAACAGGGGAAGGATGTTCAGGTAGGTGTCCTGATGGGTTAAACTCATAATGCCAATGTTTTGAATGGTGCAAGCAATGAGATTGTTGTGACTGATCAGGGCCCCGCGAGGTTTTCCTTGCACTGCGGCGGTATGCATGATGATGTATGGATCGTCGCCACTGAGGGCAATGGCTGGTACAGGTTGGCCCTTCAGGAGCGAATCGAAAGGAGTATAGCCTCCTCCCCCCGGACCAAACGTCACACAATCTTTCAACGAAGGACAGATCGGCCGCAGATCTGAGATGGTCTTTTCAAAATCAGGGTCGACAAATATCATGACGGGTTCGGTGTTGGTAAGATTATAGCCAACCTCGTCAGCGGACAGGCGAAAATTGATAGGCACCATGATGGCCCCAAGAGCGGCAATGCCGCCCATCAGGGTTAAATATTGAGGGTAATTCTTCGCCAGCGCGGCAATGCGGTCACCCTTTTTAATCCCTTTGCGATTTAACGATCCAGCCAGGATATTGACCTGATCAAAGAGTTCCCCGAAAGTGATCCGCTGGCTCTCTGTCTGGATGGCCGTTCGGTTTTTATAAATTTTTCCGTTCCTCTTAAAAAGATCGTAGATCGTAAAGCTTCGCACTGTCATTTTTCTTCCCCCTATTCTTCTGATATCTTTCTGCGTTCTTCTTCCCTTAATTCCCGTCTCAGGAATTTTCCTACCTTTGACTTGGGCAACATATCCCTGAACTCAATATACTGGGGAACCTTATAAGGCGCCAATCGCTCCTTACACCATTTGGTGAGTTCAAAACCACTGATCCCTTTAATGTCTTCCTTGAGCACAACAAAGGCCTTAATTCGTTCTCCCACTTTTTCATCCGGGACGCCTACGACACTGGCGGCAATCACTGCAGGATGTTCCTGCAACACCCTTTCGACCTCGGCCGCAGCGATCCGGTAGCCCTTATGTTTAATGAGATCCACAGACCGATCTCTGAAATAAAGCCAGTGATCTTGATCGATTTCCACAATATCTTTTGTCCGATACCAGACTTCTCCGTCAATTTCAATAAAACATTTCTCTGTCTCCTCGGGTTTATTCCAATAAGACTTCACGGCATAGGGAGAAGTCGCCAACAATTCGCCCGGCTCACCAGGAGGGACCGGTTCCAAGGTATCAGGTTCGACTAACTTAAACTTACTGTTAGGTGAGATTTTCCCCGCCGCACCTTCTGGAGGGATGCCATCCCTGGCATAGCTGAGAGAAATGGCTGCACAAAGCTCGGTGGCACCATATCCCTGATAGAGAGGGATGCCAAATTTCTTATACCACCGATTCGCCACTTCGTTGGGTAGGACGTCACCCCCCGTTCCGCAATATTTAAGAGAACTTAAGTCGTAGTAATCGAGCCGGTCATGTTCTAAAATCATTCGATACATCGCCGGAACGGCAAACATGCGCGTCACTTTGTAGCGTTGAATATGGTCAAACATCGCATCAAGAACAACACGGGGCATAACGATTAGGGTCTCTCCTGTGATCAGCATGGGTGTCATTCCATCCATCTGACCGATGACATGATAGAGAGGGGCTGACAATAGGGTAATCCCTTGTCCCAAAGGGACCAAGGGGTCGGCGGACTTAGCCCATTCGTTCACTCGGTAGAGAAAGACACCGGCTGAGAGAGGCACGCCTTTGGGAAAACCTGTGGTGCCGCCGGTATAAAGCATGACGGCAGTATCCTCTGCCTTTCCACGGAAAGGAGGGAGTGACGAGGGATTCCCATTTTTCAATAATTCTCGAAAGGATATGAATTCCTTACTCTTAGGAATTTTACCAGAAGGGACCCTGCCAAAACCCCTGCCAATCAGATTTTTCCACCAAGGCAGGAGGTCCACCAAATTTGTGACGATAACCTTTCGGATGGGAGCTTCGGAAAAGATATCCATGATATAACTCAGGTTGGTGTCCATGCAGATGATGATACTCGCTCCGACATCATTGGCCATATATCGGATGTCATAGGCCGTATAAACAGGAGCCACCATAACAGGAACGGCTTCGAGACGCTGGAGGGCGAGCCAGGCGATAAGGGTTTGGGGAAGGTTGTAAAGATAGATGATGACCTTTTCGTCCTTCTCTACTCCCATCTCGAACAGGGAGGCAGCCAGCTTCAATACCATTTGATGAACCTCTGAGAAGGTGTATTCTTCTCCGAGATAGATCAGCGCTGTTTTATTCGGTGACCGTTTGACCACTTCTTCAAAGGCTTGGTAAGTCGTATCAGCGAGCAATCCTGTCATCCCTTTTCTCTCTTACACCCCCATAAATGTGGAACGGACTTCAGGGTTCTCTCTCAGTTCCTCGCGGGTCCCCTGTAAGGTGAGCATTCCGTTTTCAATGACATATCCCCGGTCGACAATCGGCAAAAGAGGCCTGGCAAACTGCTCTGCCACCAGGATCGTGATGCCCTCCTCCCGTATCTGTTTGATGGCCTGAATCAAATTCTCCTGCATGGCAGGGCTGAGTCCCAGCAATGGCTCATCGAGAAGCAGGAGTTTGGGCCTGGTCATCAAAGCCATCCCAATGGAGACCATCTGTTGCTCCCCGCCGCTACAGAACCCGGCCCTCCTTTTCCTCAATTCTTTCAAAGGCGGAAAGATCGTGTAAATGAAGTCGTAGCTCTTCTTGATTTCAGAATCTCTTCGCAGATACGTGCTGATCCTCAGGTTCTCCTCGACATCGCTGTCGGGAAAGATGGGATGCCTCTCACGGCTCAGAGCGATCCCCTTTTTGATCCGGTGACTCGGTTTGGCGTTAAGGATCTCCTCTCCTTCAAACCAGATCTCCCCCATGAGGGTGATCCGTTCTCCTCCCCTTCTCTCCTCTTTGACCTTCATGTCGATGATGAGGCCGGAGATCGTATTCATGAGCGTGGTCTTGCCCGCGCTATTGGAGCCCAGGGCGCTCACGATCTCTCCGCGATAAACCTCCAGGGAGAGATCATTTAAAGCAAGGGCGTTCTCAAAAAAGACCATCAGATTTTTTACTTCCAGCATCTTCTCCATTCCCATTATCTAAAAAAACGCATCCGTGATCCGTGCTCGTTTTAGACTCCACTTATTTTATGATGAACTCGTAAAAAGTCGTCATTCCCGTGAAAACGGGAATCCAGAGAATCCTAACTACATCAAATTACTGGATTCCTGCTGGAGTTTATCCCGTACTTGATACGGGGCAGGAATGACAGAAAATTGAATTTTCGGACTTTTTACGAGACCATTATTTTATTCTATTCCGTATTCAGAATTCATTTCTCCGAACTCCGAACCCATCACTCCGAACTATGTTTACCCTTCCACCTCACTTCCGAGATAGGCTTTCTGAACCTCTTCCCTGGCCATGGCCTCTCTGGGATGACCATCGGCTATCTTACGGCCAAAATTCATGACCAATACACGGTTTGCTACCCGGAAAAGTTCTTTGAGGCGGTGTTCCACCATCATGATGGTTAAGCCCTCCCTGTTAAATTTTTCGATCATCGGAAGCGTTGCCGCAACTTCGGACATCGCCATTCCGGAAAAGAGCTCATCCAGGATGAGCAGTTCGGGGCGAAGGGCTATGCAACGAGCCAGGTCCAGCCGCTTGAGGTATCCATGGGGAAGGCTCCCCGCCACTTTATAAGGAACGAAAGAGTCTCGTTCAAACCCGAGGTCATCGAGGAGGTTTATGGCGATATCATCTCTTTCCCCATATTTCCCGCCACCCAGTTTTTTCACCCTTGGAGAATAGAGCGGGACAATGAGATTCTTGAATGCCGGGAGTTTATGGAAAGCCCTGACCATCTGGAAACTCCGGGAGATTCCAAAGCTTGCGATACGGTAAGGAGCCTTGCCGGTGATATCCCTGTCCTGATAGATAACTTGGCCGGAGGTCGGTTTGACAAAGCCGGTAATCAAATTGATCAGCGTGGTCTTTCCGGATCCGTTTGGCCCGATAATCCCCAAAAATTCTCCCCGCCTCAGTTCGAAGCTCACATTTTCCACGGCCACCACACCGCCAAAATGCTTGGTCAGGTTTTGAACTTTCAGGATCACCTCATCTTGCATCTTAAATCCTCACGTCCCTCTCAAATTGGTGGTATTTTCTTGTGATATAATGAAAAATTCCCTCCGGTAAAATCACCAGGGCGGCAATCAAAATGATCCCGTAGAGGGCGATTCTTAATCCGCCGAGCGCGCGAAGCACCTCGGAGAGGGGAACCAGAATGAAGGTTCCCAGGGTCGCCCCGGCAAAGCTTCCCGGTCCTCCAAGCACTGCTCCTGCCAGGGGTAAGACCGTGTAATCCAGGGCGAAGGCGGATCTTCCGACAAACTGGTAATAATGGGTCATCAGGGCTCCGGCAAAGCATCCCACCGCGCTTGCGATAAATATGGCCTGAGCCTTGTACCAGTAAATATTAATTCCTCCGGCCATCACCACACGATCGTCATCTTTAATGCCCTTCAGCACCAATCCATAATCTTCATTGATGAGCCGTCGAAACCCGAAAAGGCATACGACAACAGCGACCACAGCAAGGTAAATGGCCAGCCAACTGCTTGGGAAGGGAGAAAGAGAAAGGAGGCCGTGCGTCCCTCCCAGGATCTCCAGCGTCTCAATCAAATGGGCAAAGAGCAGGGGTAGGATCAGCGTGACCATGGAGAAATAGACTCCCCGCAATCTCAATACCGATACGAGGAGCATCGTGCATAGAAGCGCCCCACCCAGGGTTGCAATCGGAATGGTTAAAAAGATGGGTAACTTAAGATAGTGATTTAACCCTCCGCTGACGTAGGCTCCAACTCCGAAAAAGAGGGCCTGCCCAAGAGAGACCAGACCCACAGAAGCTAAAAAATCCCAGCTCAGGGCAAGCAGAACAAAGATGCAGGCATAAAATGCCACCTTTTCCCAGTATCCTCCACTGACCGCAATGGGAAAAATCAGGAGGAGTGCAATCGGCAGAGCCCGAGGGAGAAGCAGATAGAGCATCCCATTGAAAGAAGAAAGCATATAGATGGAGTCACTTCGGGCCTTTATCCCGCGGTCAATTCTCTCCCTTCTATACTTCACGGTTTCAGGCATCTCACACTCTCTCTTCCAGTTCTTTATATTTACCGAATATTCCGGAGGGCTTAATCGCCAGAATGATGACGATGGCAGCCAGGGTGACAACAGTTGACCACTGGGCTCTAAAGAAAGTGGCTACGACAATCTGACCGAAGCCGAGGATGAAGCTGGCCAGAAGGATCCCGGGAACGCTCTCCAGCCCGCCCACAATGCCTACGGCAAGGGCATAGATCAAAATATCGTATCCCATCTCCGTGTCAATGGAACCAAGGGGCAGAATTGCTAATCCCGCAACAACCGCCAGGCCGGAGCCCAGGGCAAGGCTGAGTGCGGCTGTCCAGTCGGAATCAATCCCGAGAGAAATGGCAGTGCGCTCATTTTGAGCAATGGCCCTGAAGGAGAGGCCGATACGGGTTCGGTGAGTAAATAAATAGAGACAGACGATTAAGGCCGCGCCAATGGCAACGAGAAAGATTCGTTGATAATCTAACCAGGCCTTCCCTATCTGGACACTCCCCTTGATAAATTCGGGAAGAACATAGGTGAACCCTGAAAAACCCAAATACCGCAATACCTCTATAATGACAATGGCTGTCGCTAATGTGGCAATCACCTCATTGATAGCCAGTCCTCTCAGACGTAACATGAGCCCCCAGTATAGCCCAAAGCCAAGAAGGGCCACCAGGACAATGGCAATCAGGGCTGAAAAGAAGAAAGGGATCCCCAGCTGGTTGATCAATATCCAGGTCAAGATTCCGCCGAAAATGTAAAAAGCGCCGTGGGCGAAATTGGGCAGGCCGCTAATGCCAAAGGTGAGGCTAAAACCGATGGCCATGAGCATCAGCGTCACACTGTTGGTGATGCCGTAAATCAGAATCTCCATAAAACCTCATAAAAATCCCCCCTTGCCCCCTTTACAAAAGGAGGATCGGGGGGATTTAAACTTTACTTCACCCAAGGAGCCAGTTCGATCTTAGCCTCGGCAATGGCCTCCGGAAAGACCGGCACCATCTTTCCTGCCCTCCACTGATAGGCAACGATGATCGAAGATTCCTTCGGATTACCATTGAAGATCTGCTGATGGCTCGCTTTGTCAAATTTTATCCTTCCCGACACGCCCATTAAATCGGTCGCTTCCAGGAAACCGACAAACTTATCAGGATCCTTTGAAGGGACAAATCCGGCCCGCTCAATGGCATCCTTGAGGATATAGACCGCATCATAGGCGGATGAGACCACCCTCGGATCATCCATGCCAGGAAGCTTCTTGTCCCTCCAGCGATTGTGAAAATCGACCGATTTGGGCAGGGCCTTCACCGGCGCTCCGGTCCCTCCAGGAAAGGGCATCACCAACACATAATCTAAGTCCTCTCCATATGTCCCCCATGCCTTGGTGGAAGTAACCACAGCAAAATCGAGGAAAAGCATGGTGGGTATTTTCATCGATTTCCACTGCTTGAAACAGACTGGAAGAGTAGGCATGTCGCCGACCACATAAAGCATCTGCGCCCCTGAAGATCTCGCCTTGCTCAGAACCGGTGAAAAGTCATTAGTGCCCACTGGGACCGGCTCATAACCTACGGTCTTCCAGCCCAATCCCTCCAGCCTTCCCTTGCTCGCATCGGCTGCGCCCCTCGCCCATAACGTATCCTGGGCGATGATGAAGAGTTTGTCATGGCCGAACTGTTTTCTCGCGGCGTCTATCGTCATGGCCGCTGTTGTGCCAACATAAGTGGAGTTGGTGGTCGCCCTGAACCAGTATTTGTATTTTTCAGGATCCCCCTTAAAGATTTCGATGAGTTTCGGTGTCTGAGCAATCGTCTGCAATGTAATCATTTTGTATTTGGCGATGAGATCCATCGTGGCTACCATCGCCTCGGAGCGGAAAGGCGCCACCACCAAAGCATCCGGTTTTTCATCGGCGATCAGCTTATCGACCGTCATGAGGGCCGATTGGACAGGCGTGCCTGGCTCCCCACATCGGGTGTCCGCGGTCACCAGCTTTAAGGGGCGTTTTACCCCTTCGTCTTTAACAAAAATCCCTCCAGCCGCATTGATCTCGTCAATCGCCATCTCTACGGCAAGTTTGCCAGACTTACATAAAGGCTGGAAAAAGGAAGTCGGCAGTCCTAGAACAATGGGTTTCCCCTGTGCAAAAACTTTGGAGGGCAAATGGGTCGTCAGAAAACCTGCGATAAAAACGGCTATCAGACATGTCAGAAATACCTTTCTTTTCATTATCATACCTCCTTATGCAAAAATGGGTTAAATGACTATTTTAAAATCCCCAACTTTATTTCCTCCCACCTCCTCTCCCGTGTAAATGGTGAAGCAATGTTTATCAGTTTGGACAGAGGTTGTCAATATTTTTATTTCTTATAATCGTAAAATCCTCTTCCGGTCTTCCTTCCCAATTGCCCGGC
>DYHU01000079.1:0-8508 GCA_020724025.1 Syntrophorhabdus sp.
CATTAAACTTAACCCTTGTGTCCAGCGCCCCCACTTATGGGTAAGGATCAGTTTGTAAAAGGGGGATTGAGGGGGATTTTCATGGTTAGATTGTGACGAACCCCTCATAAAGGATTCTTCTGAAAATCTCCCTTCCCTCCTCTCAGTTTCGAGTTGTACCAACTTTGCCCTATGGGCTGGAGGCCAAAGAGGGGAATGATTACCTTCGGTAAAGGGAGTAAGTAGTGGAAAGATCACCTCTACCGCATCCCTCTTTACCTATATGAACGGATAAAGAGGGACACCCCCGCCATCAGCTTTCAGTCATTACCCAATATTTTACCCAATATTTTCCCTTGTCTCGCTGTTGCATTTCTGATATACATGATCACAAATTGCGGATAAATATTCCCCTCACCCTCCCCTCTCCCCATCGGGGAGAGGGGGGGGAAAGGGATATAATTTGAGACGGTTATGTTAGCCCGTGTTCTTAGCAGTGCGGTTTTCGGGATTGATGCCTATGTGGTGGAGGTCGAGGTCGACATCGCCCAGGGCCTCCCCGCCTTTGCAACCGTCGGCCTTCCGGAAGGTGCGGTCAAAGAGTCAAAGGACAGGGTCAAAGCCGCAACCAAGAATTGTGGCTATGACTTTCCTTCAAGACGAATCACTGTCAACCTTGCTCCGGCCGATATTAAAAAAGAAGGCGCGGCCTTCGACCTTCCCATGTCCATTGGCATATTGGCGGCTACAGAGGTGGTTCAGAAAGGGAGGCTCGACCGATATTTCATCCTGGGTGAACTCTCCCTTGATGGCCAGGTCAAACCCATCAAAGGGACCCTTCCCATTGCCGTGGCCGCAAGGGATGCTGGCCTCCGCGGGATCTTGCTTCCAAGGGGAAATTCAAAAGAGGCCGCGGTGGTCAAAGAAATTGAGATTCTTCCGCTGGATACCCTATCCGATTGTGTCGAATTCTTAAATGGCACCCTCCATATCGATCCTGTTGTCTTGGATCTCGACGAAGTCTTTAAGATGGAGATGAACTATCCCGTCGACTTCAATGAAGTGAAAGGTCAGGAGCATGTGAAGCGATGTCTGGAAGTGGCTGCCGCAGGCGGACATAATGTGATCATGGTCGGTCCTCCCGGTTCCGGGAAGACAATGCTGGCAAAACGCCTTCCCACGATCCTGCCGGATATGAACTTTGAAGAGAGCATCGAGACGACAAAAATTCACAGTGTGCTTGGACTCATCCCATCAGACAGGGCCCTCATCGTCACACGGCCTTTTCGAAACCCCCATCATACTATTTCCGATGCAGGCCTGATCGGAGGAGGACAGATCCCGAAGCCAGGAGAGGTCAGCCTCTCCCATAACGGCGTCCTCTTCCTCGACGAACTCCCCGAATTTAAGAAGAATGTCCTGGAGGTGATGCGCCAGCCTCTGGAAGAGGAGAGAGTGACCATCTCCCGGGCCGCCACCTCCCTTACCTACCCTGCCCGATTTATGCTCGTTGCCGCAATGAACCCCTGTCCCTGCGGTTATTACAGTGATCCCAGCAACGAATGCACCTGCACCATTCCCCAGATTCAGCGCTACCGGTCAAAAATCTCCGGCCCCCTGATGGATCGCATCGATATTCATGTCGAAGTCCCGGCGGTGAAGTATCGGGACTTGGCAAGCCGTGACTCAGGAGAGCCCTCCCGGGAGATCAAAAGGAGGGTTGATCAATCCCGGATGGTTCAACTCGATCGATTCAAGGGGATGAAGATCTACTGCAATGCCCAGATGACGAACCGGCATATTAAGAAGTACTGCCAGATCGATGAAGCGAGTCAGAAGTTGCTGGAAGTGGCGATTGATAAATTTGGACTGAGCGCCAGGGCTTATACGAGGATTCTGAAGGTGGCTCGAACCATCGCTGATCTTGAAGGTCAGGAGGACATCCAGCCCGCCCACCTCTCCGAAGCCATCCAGTACCGCACCCTGGATCGAAATCTGATCGCTTGAATTTAGTAATAAAATGGATACCGTTGAGTTTTTTTACGATTTTTTAAAAAAGATTGGGGCGCCGAATTTTTTGGCGATTGGCATTGCCGTTATTGTCCTGTGGCTTTTATTCTCAGGGGTCAGAAGAGGATTAAAAAAAGGAGGCCGTAACAGCCAGTCCGAAGACAATAATGAACTGAATCGCGAAGAATGATTTGAGCATGGGCGCTTCGAAATTGGAACTTATTTTTTCTGGAGTTTCCAGGAAAGAAGGAAGGAGATGGTCAGGGCCACCAGCATGGCTGACATGGAAAAGAGGAAGAAAAGGAGGACTAGCCTCTCTTTCATCAAGGCATATTTATTTTCCAAAATACCCACATACAAAATCCCAACAATCTTACCTTGAATGTCTTTGATCGGCTCATAAGCAGTGATATACCAATCGTCAACCACGAACGCCCTCTGAATCCATGGCAACCCTTTCTCTAATACCTGCTCCTGAACCTCTTTCATCGCCCGGGTCCCGATCGCCCTGTTCCCTTCCTTATCCATCACATTGGTTGATATTCTCAAATCGCCCAAGAAGATGGTCGCCGTCCCGGTATCTTTCCCTTTATATTTAACATCCTTAAAAACGATATTTTTAATCCGATCGACGATTTCGTAATTGCGGGTGAGAAGGATTCCTCCTGACAACGCCCCTAAAACCTCGCCATTGAAGTCCAATACGGGATGGGCAGAGGTCAACACCATGCTGGAAGTTTCCTCTAACTTTTCAGTTGGTTTCGCTTTTGGGGTTGGAATCAATTTCAGGGTCGCCCTCTTGGCCAGTTCTTCACCCTCTCTCAACAATTCCTCTTTTGAGAGAACCTGGGTTCCTGAAACTCCCTTTTTCCCTAATGCCCCTTTGATAAAAGGATTGTCAATGAGCCTGTCTCCTGATGCGTTCGGGTTATGAAATCGGTAGATGACCACTCCCTTGCGATCTACCAGTGTCAGGAAATCGAGCCCTTCTTCAACCATCAATTCTGAGAGTTCCTCCCGCACAGGTGTGATATTCCTCTCCTTCAACCCCTTTTTCAGGACATGCCTGATGGAGGTCCAGCGGACCGTCCGGTCAATATCCCTTATTTTAGAGACATAAACATACCTGGCTGTATTGAGGTCTTCCTTTACCCTTTCCTGGGCTTCGTTAATGATCTGACTCGTAATCAGGGAATTGACGATCAGGCTTGTCATCACACCCATAAAACAGGCAAGGGCTAAAAAGATTAGGGCTAACTTGGTTTTAGTTGAGATTTTCATAGGTTATAAGCTATCAGAAAGAACCAAAAATGTAAAGAAAAAAATCTCTTGCCATAAGAAATTATTTCTGCTAAATATATTGTGAAATATTTCATTAAATAAATGGACAGGAGGGATGCTTCATGAAACCTTATTTTGAGAAGATGAGCGATTTGGGGAAGCCTTTAACTGAGCAGCAGATCAAAAAGGGGGAAGAAAATGTTAAACAAATTAAAGAGGTTGAAAAAACAGTTTCAGCAGCTTTGGAAAAGGTGAAAAAAGCAGGTCTCTCCCAGGAGGAGATTAACAAAAGAGGAGAGATGACCGTATATCAGAGGCTCGAATATTTGTTGGATCCTGGCACCTGGTGTCCTTTACATACCCTTTTTGATCCAATGGATGAAGAATCAGGGACAACCGGTGTGGTCGATGGGCTGGGCAAAATTAGTGGAAAATGGGCTGTAATCATTGGCTTCGACAATAAAGTGATGGCTGGTGCATGGATTGCTGGTCAGTCAGAGAATATTTTGAGAGTAACTGACATGGCAAAACGTCTTCACCTCCCCCTGGTCTGGTTAGTTAATTGCAGTGGTGTGAAACTCCCTGAACAGGAAAAGGTATATGCCAACCGGAGGGGAAGCGGAACTACCTTTTTTAGACATGCCGAACTGGAAAAACTGGGCATTCCTGTTTTGGCAGGAATCTATGGAACCAATCCTGCAGGGGGAGGATACCAAGGGGTCAGCCCTACTATCCTTTTAGCCCATAAAAATTGTAATATTGCTGTCGGCGGCGGTGGTATTGTCAGCGGGATGACCCCCAAAGGCTTCTTTGATGAGGAAGGGGCGGAAATGATCATTGAGGCCACAAGAAAGTTCAAGTCTGTTCCTCCTGGACGTGTGGAAATACATTATGACTCCACTGGTTTCTTCAAAGCGGTCTTTGAAAAGGAAGAAGGAGTATTAGATGCCCTGAAAGAATACATGAAGTATATACCGGCCTATAACCCTAAATTTTTCAGGGTGGCCGAGCCAAAAGAACCCAAGTTTTCACCCAAGGAGATCGACTATCTGGTCGCTTTCAATCAAAAGATGGCCTACAATTTTGATGAAGTCCTTGCCAGGCTGACGGATAACAGCGAGCATATGGAGTTTAGACCTGCTTATGGTCCAGAGGTCTATACGGGTTTGGTGAAAATCGATGGTTTCTTAGTTGGAATTATCGGTAATCGGCAGGGATTCTTACCCAAGGGATACCCGGAATATGCCCCTTATCCAGGGATCGGCGGAAAGCTCTACCGGCAGGGACTCATCAAGATGAATGAGTTTGTGACTCAATGTGGAAGAGACAGGGTGCCTATCGTCTGGTTTCAGGATACGAGCGGCATTGACGTAGGAGACATTGCAGAGAAAGCCGAGCTCCTTGGTTTGGGGCAATCCTTAATTTACTCCATCGAACAGACCGAGATCCCCATGATGTGCATCGTCTTAAGAAAAGGGACAGCGGCTGCCCATTACATCATGGGAGGCCCTCAGGCCAATAATAATAATGTGTTTACATTGGGCACACCGACCACCGAAATTTATGTGATGCACGGCGAGACAGCAGCGGTCGCCTCTTTTGCAAGAAGACTGGTCAAGGAGAAGGATTCAAACAAACCTCTCAAACCCATTACCGACAAGATGAATGCTTTAGCGCAGGAATATTATGAAAAGTCGAGACCTGCCTACTGTGCCAGGAAGGGACTGGTTGATGAAATCGTCTGGTTTGAAGACATGAGAAAATATATGGTGGCTTTTGCGGGCTCCGCCTATCAAAATCCCATCTCACTCTGCCCTCACCATCATTTGATGCTCCCGAGGCTGATAAAAGGATAAGATCTTGCCTCACCCGTGAAGGGGATAAATAAAAGGCCCCGCCATAAGGCGGGGCCTTTTGTTTTTGCATCCTCCTCTTACCCCCCTGTCCCCCATTAACCCCTCCCTACCTCCCAATCTAACGCCCCCATCCATCTTCCCCCTCTTAAGGTAAGGGGGGGGAAGGGGGAGTTATAAGGGGAGGCGAGGTGGGGTTATGATAAGAGAGTTGGTTGTAATCACCGGAACAGGTTGACAGATTTGGCTTGTTCAGTTATATTTTTTCTCCATAAAGGAACTTTCATGGCGCGAAGTCCGATCACCCGTAATGGGTATAATCAGCTTCACAAAGAACTGGGAAACCTGAAAAAGGTCATCCGTCCTCAGGTCATCAAGGCCATCGAAGAGGCCAGGGCCCATGGAGACCTCAGCGAAAATGCGGAATATGTGGCCGCCAAAGAGCGTCAATCCTTCGTTGAAACGAAGATTCGAGAGATTGAACAGAAACTGGCCAATTCGGAGATTATGGATAATCTTCGTTCAACCGATGGCAAGGTAGGTTTTGGCTCAACCGTGACTCTGAAAAATTGTGAGAATGGGGATAAGGTCACCTACCAGATTGTTGGCCCGGATGAATCGGATATCCCCTCCGGCAAAATTTCGATCGCCTCTCCTCTGGGCAAGGCCCTCATCAGCAAAGAGGTGGATGACGAAGTGGTGGTGAAAACACCGGGTGGCACAAAACGATATATCATTCTCGAAATTGTTTAATCAATTCCGTTCTCCTAATATCAACTCCCTTCCTTTTTTTCTCCTGTGGTTGGCAATTGTTCAAGTCCCCAAGACATATCCCTGAAAGTCTGTGGTTTCAGTTTTATTGATTCACTTATTCGAATAGTTTATAATGATTTTAAGAGGAACAAAGATGAAGAGTTGGGGTCGCTGGGTTTTGTTCTTTATTATCTTTCTTCTTTCCGGATGCGCTCATGTCATCTCGAAGGATTTGAGGGCAAAGTCCGATCCTTATCTTACTCTCAGTCAGGTCCGCCAGAATCCGGATGGTTTCAAAGGGAAAATGGTGATCTGGGGTGGAGAGATCGTTGAAACGGTCAATCAAAAGGATGCCACCACGCAGATAGAGGTTTTTCAAAAACCACTCGGTTGGAGGGGAGAACCCAAAAGTATTATCTCATCAGAAGGAAGGTTTTTAATTCTTGCTGATAAATATTTAGATCCATATATTTTTAGGAGCGGGAAGAAGGTCACCGTGGTGGGTGAAATTCTTGGGGAGAAGGTGAAACCCCTTGGCGAAATGGACTACCGGTATCCTCTCCTTTCAGGCAAACAGATCCACCTCTGGCCGGAATATGTTTATTCTCCTTACCCCTACTATTATTATGATCCCTGGTGGGGCTATCCTTATTGGGGTTGGGGAATGGGCTTCCACTATTATTACTCTCCCCGTCATTACCACCGCCGCCGTTAATTCTCCTGGCTCAGGTTCTCGCTGAGGAAGGCAGGCCTTGGGAAGGTATTACGTTATTTTAAAAGGCTCCGCGCCTAAACACTATTTCCTGATGACCATGACTCCGGTGGCCTTAAAAGAGGCCCTCACCTCTTTCCCTTCAACTAAAGACAGTTCCTCAAGGGAGTGACGGGTGACATAAGCAACCAGAGGAAATCCGAAATCGAGCTGAACTTTCTGGTATGGACCCAGAGGAGCAATTCTTACGATCTTTCCTGTAAAAACATTCCTCGCACTTGTTGCTTCCCGAAGGGGTTGGGTTGAGAGTGTGACGTTTTCCGGCCGGATGCATAGAACCACTACCTCCCCTAAATGGGCATCTCCAACGGCCTCGATCTCTTGTCCTTCAATAGAGACGACAAAGGTCCCGCCGTTCCTTTTAATCACTCTCCCATTTAGAATCGTCTCCACTCCCACAAAGGAAGCCACCCATTCATTCACAGGATAGTTCATCACTTTTTCAGGAGAGCCAATCTGAAGTATTTCCCCCTCATTCAACACTGCCATTCGATTTGAAAGCCTCAAGGCCTCCAGACGATCATGAGTCGCAAAGATTGCTGTTGTCCGAGTCCGTTGAAGGATATGTTCCAGGTCTTCAATCAGAGAATCACGTGTGGGAGGGTCGAGGGAGGCAAAGGGTTCATCAAGGAGAAGGATTTCTGGCTGAAGCGCAAAGGCCCTTGCAAGACTCGTCCTCTGGGCCTCCCCTCCCGAGAGTGTTTTCGCAGAACGGTTGATGAGATGACTTATTCCAAACCGTTCCAATTGCTCCATCACCCTGTCATGAATTTCACCTTTCTTCATTCCACGAATTTTTAAACCTGATGCGACATTGTTAAAGACAGTCGTATCAAAGAGGAGAGGCTCCTGAAAGACCATGGCCAGTTTTCTTCGGTATTCAAAGACAGGTCGGGTCGAGTTTACCTCCTCCCCTTTAAAGTAGATTTTACCTTGAGAGGGTTTGATTAAATAGGAGAGGGCCTGAAGTAAGGTCGTCTTTCCTGCTCCATTTGGTCCAATCAAAGATAGGATTTCACCTTCTTGCACAAAAAGGGATGGAATATTGAGTATTGTTATTCCTCCCCTCTCTACCTCAATATTTCTAATTTCTATGATTGGCTTATAATCTTTTGAATCTTTTTTCATTCCGAATTCCGCAATCCGCATTCCGAAATTGATTCATCTCGGCCTTTCTCTTTGCTGTATTTGGGTGATGATAAAATTAATGGAGAAGGCAAGTAATAGAAGAATAATACCCAGGGCGATGGCGACATCGAAATTTCCTCGACTGGTCTCCATGACTGTTGCCGTTGTCAGGACCCGTGAATAGCCCTTGATGTTGCCACCTACCATAATGGAAGCGCCGACCTCTGAGATCACCCCTCCAAATCCCGCCATCACCCCTGCTAACAGAGGGAGCTTCGCCTCCTTGATCAGGATCCAAACCATCTGAAGACGTGTGGCCCCGAGAGCCAGGATTTGAAGCCGGAGCTTCTTCGGCAAATGTTGCATGGCCGCCACCGTAATTCCCATCACGATGGGGGTGGCAATGACCGCCTGGGCAAGAATCATAGCGGTGGGCGTATAGAGGATTCCCAAAAAACCGAGGGGCCCGTTTCTCCATAAAAAGATCGTAACAAAAAGTCCCACCACCACAGGTGGAAGACCCATTCCGGTATTGACGAGGCTGACCGTGAACCTCTTTCCGGGAAATTGGGAAAGGGCTATGACTGTTCCTGTGGAGACTCCGATCAGAAGGCTGATCAATGTGGCTGTCCCGGAGACCTGAAGGGAGAGAAGGGTGATCCTGAAAACCTCCGGATCAAAGGTAATGAGAAGCCAATAGGCCTTTTTGATTCCCTCAAAGATGAGATCCAT
>DYHU01000079.1:8608-13723 GCA_020724025.1 Syntrophorhabdus sp.
CAAAGGTAATGAGAAGCCAATAGGCCTTTTTGATTCCCTCAAAGATGAGATCCATCTCTTATTCCTCAATTTCGAAATTCGAATATCGAAATCCGAAACAAATTCGAAATGTTCAAATAACAAAATTCAAAACGTTCGTTTATACATGACGACATGAGTCTTAAATGGTTTGTCATTCCGGGCTTGACCCGGAATCCAGTTTTTTTCTGGATTCCTGCTTTCGCGGAATGACGGGACTTTGATACGATTAATATCGCTACGTATAGAACATTTGGATTTGGGACATTCGTGCTTGTTTCGAAATTCGTATTTCGTGCTTCGGATTTACTTGTCCAGTTCCTTTTCCCTCTTCCCGGCATCCGGGAAGAAGAGAGGGGAACCGAATTTATCGACTCCAAAGGTTTTGATGATTTCCTGGGTCTCTTTGGAAACCATGAAGTCAGAAAAAGCATTTGCCCCGGCGGCATTCACCTTTGGCCACTTCGCTGGATTGACCTCAATGACATGATAGTTGTTAAGGAGTATGGCATCTCCCTCAACAAGGATATGGAGGCCAAGATTCTTTCTCAGCGTCAAAAAAGTCCCACGGTCCGTGAGCGTATAAGCCCTCTTCTCTGAAGCGACACTCAAGGTCTGACCCATGCCGAGACCTGTCTGCTGGTACCATCTCTCCCTTTCTGGATTGATCCCGGCCGCTTGCCAGACGGATATTTCTTTGGCATGGGTTCCTGAATGATCCCCCCTCGATAAAAATAGAATCTTGACTGAAGCGATTTTCTTAAACGCCTCTGAAGGAGATTTCGTTCCTTTAATTTTAGCATGATCTTCTGAAGGTCCCACAATGACGTAGTCGTTATGCATAATAAGTCTTCGGTTAATTCCATATCCCCCGGCAAGAAACCTCTTTTCAGCTTCGGGTGAATGAACCAGTAGCACATCCGCCTCTCCCTTTTGCCCCATTGCCATGGCTTGACCAGAGCCTACTGCAATCGTCTTAACAAAATAACCCGTCCTTTTTTCGAAAATTGGAAGCAGGACATCAAGAAGTCCTGAGTCCTGGGTGCTCGTGGTAGTGGCCAGAATAATATTTTTCTGTTGAGCCGTGGCAGGGGGTAATTGAGAAGCCAAAATGAAAGTCAAACAGAATAACCCGATACAACTCCACCGCTTCACGGATATCCTCCCCCGACTAATTTTTTGAATAAAGTATTTTTCCGGAATTCTTGAAATTATAACTTCCCAATCTCTCAACCCTCCCCTGGAATTCCTTCGAATTTAGAATTTCAATAAAGGCCTGAACTCCTTTTACGAAAAAGGTTGATTGATCAAGGAGCATATCAAACCTTTCCTGTGTGATGGGGATAAATGGAAGGCCAAGGAGCTTAGAAACAGCCACGGTCGCAATCCCGACATCCGCCTCTTTCGCAAGGATTGAAAGGCCCACTTCAAAGTGCGTATAAGCCTCTTTTCCATATCCTTGAATCTCCGAGGGCGAAATCCGCACTCTCTTAAGATGATGATCCAAAAGGACCCTTGTCCCGGAACCCCTTTGCCGATTGATCAACCTGATTTCTTTTCGATGGAGATCTTCAAATCCGCGGATACCGAAAGGATTCTTAGGGGCAACAACAAATCCGAGGTCTCGAAGAAACAAATTGACCACGACAGGCTTCACATTAGCCAGATAGGTTGAAAGGAAAGGAGTATTATATTCACCGCTCTTTGGGTCAAGGAGATGTGACCAGGCCATATCCGTATAACCCATGTTCAGGGCCCTGAGTCCTTCTGTGCTCCCTGTATTCGAAGAAAAGATGTAGAACTCAGGATACGTTTTTTTCATGTAGGTCTGGAGCATATCGAGGATGGGGTCATTGCTGCCTGATGCAAGGAGCGCCCCTTCAATTCTCCTACTCTTCTGCCTCGCCTGCTCAAGTCCTTTTCTGGCATTCGATTCAATCCACTCGTCGATCAATTTCTTTGGAAAAACCCACTTCCCCGTCACTCGCGTGGATGGAATCCTTTTCGATTTGATCAAGGCATAGACCTGTTTGTCATGGATTCCCAAATATTGGGCGACCCCCTTCGTATTCATCATCTCCCCTGCCATAGGTTTTCCTTCCCAGAACAAATGGTAACAAACCCACTCTCGTATGTCAAGAAATTTATTACAAATAATTACTTTTTATTACATAAAATACTTTTATCATCCGCATCTTCAGAAGGGTACCCATATCCGAAACCTGGCCTGCCTCTTTTTTGCCCCCGTGACGTTAACCATTTTACCTACAGAGGGTGAAGGGCGGCTCACATCACGATTTGTTCGTTTCCGATGGAAAAAGAGCATAACAACGGGTAGGCATAGGGTGGATCAATTCTTTTCTTGACATGATAAAATAAAATTGATATTTTGTTCGTCATGTATAAACGGATCATTCATATTACGCTGCCGGAGAGATCGAGTTGTTTCCTCTGGGGACCGCGCCAGACGGGAAAGAGCACCTTGCTCCAGGAGCGTTATCCTACCTCCAAACGTTATGACCTGCTCCTTTCCGACGAGTATCGGCGTCTTATGCATCAGCCTTCTTTGCTCCGGGAAGAATGTCTGGCTTTGGCCAGGCGTACAGATACCAAAGACAGACCTGTCGTTGTAGATGAGGTCCAAAAAGTTCCGGATCTCTTGGATGAAATTCATTGGCTCATAGAAAACGCCAAGATGAGCTTTATCCTTTGCGGATCAAGCGCCAGAAAATTACGGCGGGGACATGCCAACCTGCTTGGAGGGCGCGCCATCCGCTATGAACTCTTTCCCCTTGTGTTCCCCGAAATCCCCGATTTCTCCCTTAAAAAAGCGTTGAACGACGGGCTTCTGCCTCCTCATTACGGCAGCAATATGGCCCGTACGCGCTTGGAAGCTTATGTGGGAGATTATCTTCAGGAAGAAATCGCTGCGGAAGCAGCTACCCGGAACATTCCAGGTTTCAGCCGTTTTCTTGAAATTGCAGCGATGGGCAACGGAGAAATGATCCAGTTTACCAACATTGCCCGGGAATGTGGGGTAAGCGCTCCAACGGTAAAATCCTATTATCAAATCCTTGAGGATACGCTCCTGGGAAAGTTCATCCCTGCCTATCAGAAACGGCCCAAACGACGCGTCATTCTTGCTCCCCGTTTCTATTTTTTTGACGTTGGGGTGGTTGGCCTCCTGACCAAACGCGGGCGCGTTGAGACGGGATCCGAACTCTTCGGGAGGGCATTCGAACACTTCCTTTTCATGGAACTGTCCGCTTATGCCAGTTACTCGGGACTGCATTATTCGATCTCTTACTGGCGAACGGCCTCTCAGTTGGAAGTAGATTTCATCCTGGGGGACCACGAAGTCGTCATCGAGGTTAAAGGGACGAGTTCCGCCCAGCCCCAACATCTCAAGGGACTGATCGCCTTCGGGGAGGAATACAGATCTCGCCGTCGTATATTGGTGTCCTGTGATCCACAACCCCGCTCGGTTACGGCCAGAATCGAAATTCTCCCCTGGAGAGTCTTTTTGGAAGACCTCTGGTCCGGCAAAATCATCCGCTGAAAAATAAGATGCATGACCCGATTTTGGCAACGGCCCGTAATGATTTGGCCCCATAGCACTCTCCAAAGAGCGGAAGCATGATCTGACCGCTGTCTACCGCATTAAGGTTGACTCATACCTTTCCTTTTCTTTATATTAAGAACATCTTTCGGAAAAGGAGAAGGCAAAAAAATCATATGGGGAAAGAATTTTCTTCCGAGCGTGCGGCAAAATTCACCGAATCAGTGATCCGGGAGATGACCCGAATCTGCCTCAAACATCAGGGCGTCAACCTTGCTCAGGGTTTCCCGGATTTTCCGGCACCCATGGAGATCAAAGAATCAGCCATCCAGGCGATTCAAAGAGATTTCAATCAGTATGCCATCACCTGGGGAACGCCAAATCTTCGTCAGGCCATCGCCGAGAAATTTGCCTGGTATAATGGCGTCAGCATAGACCCGGAAAGAGAAATCACGGTTTGTTGCGGATCAACGGAAGCCATGATCTCTTCACTGATGGCTATCGTCAATCCCGGCGAAGAAGTGATCGTATTTGAGCCGTTTTATGAGAATTATGGTCCAGACAGTATCCTCTGTGATGCGAAACCACGATTCATCACCCTTCATGAACCGGACTGGCATTTTGATGAGAAAGAACTGACTCAGGCCTTTAATAAAAAGACCAAAGCCATCATCCTCAACACCCCCAATAACCCCACGGGCAAAGTCTTCTCGCATGAAGAATTAATATTTATCGCTGATCTCTGTTTGAAATGGAATGTCGTAGCAGTGACCGACGAGATCTACGAACATATCCTCTACGATGGTGCCAAACATATCAGCATGGCCTCTCTTCCTGGCATGCGGGAACAGACCATCACCATTAACTCGATCTCAAAGACCTACAGTCTTACAGGATGGCGTGTGGGGTGGGTCATTGCTCCACCGCATCTGACGGCGTCCATTCGCAAGGTTCACGATTTTTTAACGGTCGGAGCGCCCCATCCACTACAGGAAGCTGCCGCCACTGCCCTGAAAATAGATCGTCGTTATTACGAAAGATTAGCCAGGGAATATCAGGAGAGGAGAGATTTTCTCTCTCGCGTATTGGAGGAAACCGGATTCAGAGTGTATCAACCCCATGGGGCATACTACATTATGACCGATGTGAACCATTTCGGATTTTCTGATGATGTAACTTTTGCCCGGTATTTGGTAGAAAAGGCAGGTGTGGCTACTGTTCCTGGCAGCAGTTTTTACAGCCACCCCTCCCTGGGAGCGAAGAAAGTCCGTTTCTGCTTCCCGAAGAAGATGGAGACCTTGCAGGAGGCTGCTGAAAGACTTAAGAAATTTAAAGGATAAAAAAAGGGGGGGCCCATTTGACCACTCCTTCAATGTTTAATTGGATAGGATTAGAAATGATGGTTTCGTAAAAAGTCTGAAAAGGCAACTTTCTGTCATTCCTGCGCAAGCAGGAATCCAGTCTTCTCATGTAGTTAGAATTCTCTGGATTCCCGTTTTCACGGGAATGACGACTTTTTACGAGTTCATCAAAAATAG
>DYHU01000433.1 GCA_020724025.1 Syntrophorhabdus sp.
ACCATTTCCCTTACAGCCGTTACACCTTTCAAAGGTTTGACCACTGTTTCACGGTCATCGTCGATGTGGAACGGACCCCATATCGGACGGATGCGGCAAGGGAGTTCTGCGCCAAACCGCTGGGATGGACGCTCAAACCATAATCTATTTCGGATTGCGGATTGAGGAAGAAAAAATAAACCCTAACCTCAGGTCTAAAAAACTGAGATCGAATGGAGGGAACAGAATATGGTGGAAAGAACATTGCAAGATTTTGAATTAAAAGGGCCAAAGCCACGCACCCTGGGAATCCTCATTCTTGCATTTTTGCTCATCCTCCTGTTATGGAGTTCATTTGCCATTGTCCCTGCAGGCCACAGAGGGATCGTTCTCTGGTGGGGGAGCGTTGAAAAGAGGGTGATGGGGGAAGGGCTAAATTTCAAAGTCCCCATGGCGGAGAGGGTGATTAAAGTGGATGTCAGGGTCCAGCCCCATCCCTTCAAAGAGATTGATGCCGCCTCGAAGGAATATCAAATGGTGAAGCTGACCGGGATGATGAACTTCCATATTGATCCGGCTTATGTGAACATCCTCTATCAGAAGGTGGGCCATGACTTTGCCAACAAGGTCATCGATCCGGCCTTTAATGATTTTGTGAAAGAGGTTGTCCCCAACTATCCGATCACGGAGATTCTTCCCAAGAGGGAAGAGATCCGGAAGAGGGCTATGACAAAACTGGGGGATAATCTGGCCCGGTACCATATCATCGTGGATGATATTTATATTTCCAATATCCGCTTTTCCCCCGAATACGAAAAGGCGATTGAGGCCAAACAGGTTGCACAGCAGCAGGTGGAGACACAGCGGCAGGTCCTCGCCCAGCGGGAGATAGAAGCCCAGCAGAAAGTTGTCACGGCCAAAGGGGAGGCTGAGTCGATCCTGGTGGTTGCTCAGGGACAGGCCAAAGCCAATGAGGGCCTTGCCCGTTCGATCAGCGCCATCCTGGTCGAGTATAAAGGCGTTGAGAAATGGAATGGGGTTCTACCCCAGGTGTCCGGAGGGGCTGTTCCCTTTATTGACATCGGAAAGATGGGAGGAACAACGCCAGGGAAAAAATAGTCTCATAGTCTGATAGTTTGTTAGTCAGGTAGTCAAAGGCCATGCGACTATAAGACTATAAGACTACGAGACTACCTTCTTGGGAAGCTTGACCGAAAAGACGGTTCCTTTTCCGGGTTCGCTCTCAATCTGCACCTCGCCGTGATGGAGTTTCACGATCTCCTGAACCAGTGAGAGCCCGATCCCCAGCCCTTTGATATCTCCAAGGGGCTTCTTTTTTTCTTGAAAGTGGCGAGTGAAGATTTCGTTCAGGGATTGGTGGGAAATTCCGATACCCGTATCCATGATGTGTGCAAAGACGAACTGATCATTTTCCGCAAGGGTGATGGTGATTTTTCCTCCCCGGCGGTTATATTTGATGGCATTGGTGAGAAGATTGTCGAAAAGCTGGTCAAGCTTGTCCGCCACGCCATCGATGGTCAACGGCTTCGGGGGAAGTTGCGTTTCCAGTTCTATCTGATATTCCTTTGCCAGAGGTTCAACGGTTGAACAGGAGAATTGAATGACCTTGACCAGATCGACCGGTTCAAAGCTATAGACCTCCTTCCGAATTCCGAGCTCTGCCAGATCGAGGAGGTTATCGATATTCTTTTCAAGCTTGAGCAGGTTTTTATAGGAAATCTCAAGGAACCTCCTCTGAGGTTCTGTTAAGGCGCCCACTTTCTCCTTAAGGATCATCCCAATATATCCCATCACGGAGATCATGGGGGTCTTCAATTCATGGCTCACATTGGACAGAAAATCGTCCTTCAGACGGTCCAAATGGATCAATTCTTCATTTGCCAATTGTAACTTTACCAAAGCCTCTTTGAGTTCGTTTTCCGCCTTTTTTCGTTCCGTCACCTCCTGCGTGACAACGATCACGCCTAAATATTCATTCCCCGGACCCCAGACCGCCGAATAGGTATTGTCATAAAATTTTCCCTTGACCAGCTGGAGGTTCATCCGGTGATGACCTTTGATCTTTCCCGACCTTAACTCTTCGATAATTTTCAGGACCTTGGGATGGGCTTTCCGCGGGTGACAGTGGAGAATGGGTTGGCCCAGCATCTCATTGAGCGGAGTGTCCCGAAGCTTTTCTGCGGCTGGATTGAAATAGGCAATCCGGTTCTGGTCATCGATGAAGACCACTCCCTGTTCCATCGAAGCGAAGATCTCTTTTAAAACGGATATGTTCATCTGCATCGTCCATTTAAAAAATAACATAGGAGCCGATATCAGACAAGAGGAATAATTAGTGTCTGTTTATAAATACACCTTTTCCGTCATGCCGGACCTGATCCGGCATCCAGAAGGTCTTGAAAGAACT
>DYHU01000434.1 GCA_020724025.1 Syntrophorhabdus sp.
AACTCCGCCCAATCCTTTCCCATGCCGTATCTTTCGAGGAATTCCTTGATCAACTGTTCGGCGACGACGAACCGCTGAACCTGATTGGTTCCCTCATAGATCTGGGTGATCTTGGCATCTCTCATCGTTCGCTCAAGATTGCTGCTTCTCAAACACCCATAACCACCGAGGATCTGGACCGCATCCGTGGTAACCTTCATGGCCACATCCGAAGCAAAGAACTTACACATGGCAGAATATTTTGTGGCCTGGCGAAGGCCTCTGTCCAGATGCCACGCCGCCTTATAGACCAGGGCTTTGGCCGATTCGATCATCGTGGCCATGTCCGCCAGCATAAATTGCATGCCTTCCAGTTTGGCAATGGGTTTGCCAAACTGGCGTCTCCTCATAGCAAAGAGAGTGGCGATCTCCATCGCACTCTCGGCAATCCCCAGGGCCTGGGCACCGATGGCAGGTCTCGATCGATTGAGGGTCTCCATGGCGATCTTAAATCCCTCTCCCTCTTCGCCGAGGAGGTTCTCTTCAAGAATGGAGACATTTTTGAAGTGGATGGAGCAGGAAGGAATGCCCCGCATCCCGATCTTGTCATCTTTCGGACTGAAGCTCATCCCTGGAAGGTCCCTTTCCACAAGAAAAGCGGAGATTCCCCGTCTTCCCCGTCCCGGATCGGTTTTTGCGAAGACCACATATCGATCGGCCACTCCGCCATTCGTAACGAAACTTTTCTTTCCATTGAGCAGGTATCGATCCTTTTCCTTCGTCGCTGTCATCTGCATGGAAGCCACATCCGATCCCGCCAGGGGTTCTGTGAGACAGAAGGCCATGATCAGTCGATCCCTCGCAATACGGGAACAGAGTTCTTTTCGTCGGTCATCATTTCCGGAAAGCAGGATGGGAAGGGTCCCCACGCTCTGAACGATGACCAGAAGGGAGAGGGAGGCTGAGATCTTTGCGATCTCCTCAGCCAGTATGCAGAAGGTGGTGATATCCTTGCCCAGGCCTCCCAGATCTTTCGGGATGAGGACCTGGAGGTATTTCTTGTCAAAGAACCGGCTGGCCATATCAAAGGGGAACTCATCGCTCTCTTCGATCTCCTTGGCCCGGGGCTTAACCACCTTTTCGACAACTTCCCTTACCTCTATCAAAAGAGGTTCGTATTCCGCCATACATTCGAGCATACGTTCCTCCATCAAATTGAATTGCCTAAATATTACCACAGAGGGGGGCGAAATGGCAAAGGAGGAGATCATCAACAGCGGATCGGTTTGGAAGGGAAGATTTTTCTTTCCATCGATACCGATCAATCTAAATAATCTTTGCCCCTTTGGTCAAGATTTAATTTTCTTGATTTGCTTTCTATTTTTTGTTAATCATTCAGAAAAGTTTTAAGAAAGGAGAGGACCCTTGAAAATCTTAATGAGATTTTCTTCCATCTTTATCATCGTTCTGCTTTTGATTTCCTGCGGGACATCGACGAAGACGAAGAAAGAGGATAAGGCCCTAAGTATTGAGGAACACTTTCAGTTAGCCTTTAAAGCGGCAGAAAGAGGAAATCTGGAAGAGGCTGTCTTCGAATATCAACGGGTTCTGAAACTGGACCCAAAGCATTCAAGGGCTCATCTCAACCTCGGATTGGTCTATGGAAGGCAGGGAAAGTGGGATAAAGAGATTTCCCAATACAAGAAAGCCATCGGGGCTGACCCGAATTTTGCAGAGGCCTTTTTCCATTTAGGGGTGGCTTACGGAGAAAAGGGAAATCTGAATGAGGCAATGGTTCAGTATCAGAAGGCCCTTCAGATCAACCCGAATTATGTGGAGGCCCATAACAACCTGGGGAATATCTATTTCAGAAGGGGAAAGACAAGCGACGCCCTCTCATCCTATATGAAAACGATCGAGATCAAGCCTGATTATGCCAGAGGCCATTTCAATATCGGCAGTGTCTATCGCCAGCAGGGGAGAGTGGAAGAGGCTATGGTTTCTTTTAAAAAAGCCCTGGAGATCGATCCGAGATATGCATGGCCTCACTATCATCTGGCTTTTATCTATTTTGAGAGGGGAGAATTTAAACTCGCCATCGAACACTGTGACCTGGCCGGGAAACTGGGAGTCGTCGTCGATCCAAAACTGCTGGAACGCCTCAAACCCTATCGCTAATCATTTGGTTAGGGTAAAGGCTATGAAGCCAGTTTGGTGAAAGGTCAATGGGTTGTCAATGGGTTAAGGTTATGGTTACGAAGCCCGTTTCGGTTACCGGTAACGGTTACGTACAAAGAATTAAAAGACGACAACCGTAGCTTTTTTTAACGATCCGGGCTTCTTTACCGTTGCCGTTAGACGAAATCCATATTTTCTGAGCAAAAAGGACCTTATCATGGATACGAGAAAAGCCATTTTCGATTT
>DYHU01000435.1 GCA_020724025.1 Syntrophorhabdus sp.
CCTCTTCTCCTCCTCCGTCTTCTCCATTCCCACCAAACCTCTTCCATGTCTCCATCCCAGGATCAACTCGTTGAGGAGATGAATGAGCATTACAAGAGATCCGACAGGGATCGCCAGATAAGGAAATCCCATCGGGATCCTCATAGCAGGAGAAGATTGTCTCATATTGAAGGAGGCCATCTGAAATCCTTTGATGATCACGACCACGAGAAAGAGGGTGATGATTACCAGGGTGATCAGATAGATCAATCGTTTCTTCTCTTTCGATAATTTGGCCACAAAGGCTTCGACGCCGATGTGGAGCCCCCTCTTTAAGGCAATCGATGCACCCAAAAAGGAGGCCCACACCAACGAATAACGGGAGAATTCTTCAGACCAAGGAAGAGAGTGGACGATGACGAACCGAAAGAAGACCTGGGCGAAAGTCACAAGGGTCATTGCCACCAGGAGGACAAGACAACACCCTTCCGCAAATTTGTTGCAGTAATGGCTGATCTTAGAGAACATTCACCCCCACCCTCACCCTCCCCCATGAAGGGGGAGGGATGATATGATTTATTTTGTCCCTACAATCTTATCGATCAGGTCTTTCCCAAACCTCGATTCATACTTTTTATAGGTGGGTTCTGTGGCCTTCTGGAAGAGTTTCTTGTCGGGTGTGGTCACCTGCATCCCAAAACCTTTCAACTCCTCCAGCATTTTGGCTTCATTTTCACGGATAAATTTTCTTTCAAACTTAGCCGCCTCTTTCCCAGCCTCCACGAGGGCTTTCTGAAGATCCGGGGAAAGGCCACCAAATCTCTTTTCGTTCATAAGGAGCAAGGCCGGAGAGTAGACATGTTCGGTGAGTGCTAAATTTTTATTCACCTCATAAATCTTATGGGTCCGGATGATGTTGATGGGGTTCTCCTGACCGTCGATGACGCCCTGCTGGAGGGAGGTATAGACCTCGCCCCAGGTCATCGGAGTTGGATCCGCACCCAATGTCCGGAAGGCATCCATATGGACTTCATTCTCCATTGTTCTCAACTTGAGCCCCTTCACATCCTCAGGTTTATTGACAGACCGTTTGTTATTTGTCAGATTCCTGAATCCGTTTTCCCAGAAGGCGATTCCTTTTATTCCTGCCTTGGAGAGATCCTTCAATAAGCCTTCCCCGATGGCTCCATCAAGCACTTTATCGACATGGCTGTTGTCCCTGAAAAGGAAAGGGAGGTCAACCACCAGCATTTGCGGGACAAATCCACCCACTGGCCCGGTTGAAGTTACGACGAGGTCAATCGTTCCAATCTGGAGCCCCTCGATACACTCCCGTTCTCCCTTTCCCAATTGTCCACCCGGGTAAACCTCAATTTTCAACTGTCCTTTGGTCTTCTGGTCCACTATTTTTGCCAATTCCATGGCTCCGATGTGATAGGGTGCGGAAGTGGAGACCACATGAGCCAACTTTAGTGTGATGGGTGCAGAAAAGCCGATCCCAACGATTCCGAAAATGAAGATCCCTGTGAGCATCGATACCAGAAACATTCTCTTAAACCTTCTCATACTCCTTTACCTCCTTTTATAAATTTATTCGAATTTCACCCATTATAAATCACTGATCACTGATCACCGATCACTATTTTACCTTCTCCAACTCTTTTTCGTCGATGTGGAAACTGTGCTGGTCCGTTGGAAATTCTCCTTTTAACACCTCCTCTCTATAAGCCTCGAAGGCCTTGAGCATCAGCTCACTTAGGTTCACATATCGCTTGGCAAATTTGGGAGTGAAGCGGTCGAAGAGACCCAACATATCATGGACGACCAAGACCTGGCCATCGCAGTGAAGACCCGCACCGATTCCAATCACAGGGACTTTTAGACGCTCTGTAATCCTCTTGGTAATGGGAGCAGGGATTGCTTCAATAAGCACGGAAAAGGCTCCCGCATCTTCGAGAAACAGGGCATCGTCAATGATCTTCTGGGCTGCTCCGGCATCTTTGCCCTGGACCTTGAATCCTCCGAGCATGGAGATGGTCTGAGGCGTCAAACCAATATGACCCATCACTGGAATACCTGCTTTCACAATGGCTCTCACAATCTCCTTGACACTGGCGCCTCCTTCAAGCTTGATGGCATCGGCTTTTCCCTCTTTCATAAACCGGCCGGCGTTGAGGATGGCATCCTGCTCCGAAGTATTGTAGGACATAAAGGGCATATCGCCGATGATGAGTGCATATTTTGCTCCCCGGGTTACGGCCTTCGTGTGGTGGATCATCTCGTCCATAGTGACAGGGATGGTGTTCTCGTAACCCAGGACCGTCATTCCCAGAGAATCTCCGACCAGGATGATTTCGATTCCTGCCCGGTCTTCAAGTAGTGCCATGGGGTAGTCATAGGCCGTGAGCATGGTGATCTTCTT
>DYHU01000080.1 GCA_020724025.1 Syntrophorhabdus sp.
AAGGTTTTGGAGGGAGAACCTTCCGACCCTTTCGGGTCAAGTAACACCCCATAACTGAGAAGGTCATTTTTCCTTCTTGCAAGTTGAAGGGTAAAGAAATAAACTGTTGATACCATCATGGATTCAAATCATGAGGTCATCGTAAGGAATCGTTCATATCAGAATATGAAATTGAAATATTTAGGCTCCATTGTCCTCGTCCTGATATTTATTCTCTTCACCCATCCCTGTTTTGCTTTCGACCATCAGGAAATCCAGAGAATTCAGTCTCTTTTGCAGGGTAAGCCTGTAGGAGAAAGGATTGCCGCATGGGCGGAGAGGTTTGTGGGCACACCCTATGATCAAGACCCGATGGGCGAGTATGTCACGAAGGCAGCGATTGTGGCGGATGAGAGGGTGGATTGCATGTATTTAACTTTTCGGGCGGTGGAGCTGGCCCTGAGCCGGACGCCTGAAGAGGCGATCCAGATTGGACTGGAGAAACGATTCCATTCAAAAGGAATTCTTAAGGATGGGAAGGTCGTCAATTATGAAGACCGGTTTGAATACGGGGAAGATATGATCTTCAGCGTTAAATGGGGGAAGGAGATCACTTCACAGGTTGGAAGGACAGAAAGGATAAAGGGTTCGAGAGGAAAGGCGTTGGTAGAGACTCTTCCTTCAAATGGACTTCTCAAGGGAATGGGGAAATTGAGGAGCGGCGATATCCTCTTTTTCATCAAAAAGGTTGAGGAGAGAAAAGTGGAGGAGATTGTCGGACATATCGGGATCATCAAGGTTGAACGGGAAGTCTATCTCATCCATGCCGGTGGGACAAAGGGGAAGGGCGGAGAGGTGAAAAAGGTCTTGTTGGAAGAGTATCTCATGAAAATGCCGTTTGTCGGCGCTAAAATTACAAGATTTGATTGAATAATTTTATAGGTTCCCTGCAATTGTTTCCTAATTCCTTGAGACAGCATCCTTTCCTTCAGGACTAATGCCACTCTCCACGGTGGGAACCTCTCGGCTTGAAAACAAAGAGAGCCATTCTTCTCTAAGAAATGAAATGTCTCCTCAGCCGGATCCCTCTGCTTTGGAAAAGCCATTTATTTTGAAAAGATTCCGGTCAACCCGACCTGATCGCCCCTCCTCTCGATCTCTTTCAGGTCAATCGTATAGAGACCTTTCTTTCTCATTCGGTCGAAATATGCGGAACCGGAAAAGGTAAATTTAAAGCCCATTCCTGTCTCGGACTCCATCTGAGCTCGGGCAGGGGGGGCTGCTAAAAGGTGAGTTTCCCGTGGGCGAAAGCCTCTGTTTAATTCCAGGGGAAGAGAAGGCATTTTTTATGAAGATAGGTTAAAAAAATGTCAAGAAAGAGGTCCGAGGAACAAATTTTTCTATTGTTTACCACTCGCAAGAAAAGTATAATATGACCAAGATCAAGATTTATTTCAGGCTACAGGAGGTAAACATTTTTTATGATCCGGGTGTTTAATAAAAATTATCGTAAGGCGATGGACCTTCTGGAAGGTTTCACGAGCAGCGAGAAGATGGAGATGGCCGAGAGGGTCATGGAATGGTTTAAGGATCTACCCGAGGAGTATGTGATCTCTCTGGCATTCTTTTTTAACGAGGTGATCGATGACCTCGGAGATGACAGCCTGGAGAAGGTCGACCTTAAGGCTAAATCCAAAAGAAAACACGAAGAGGAAGAAGAGGAAGAGGCCGACGAGTATGAAGAGGATGAAGAAGATGAGAAAGACTATGGAGAGGAGGAGGATGAAGAGGACTATTGATCTCTTACTTGGAGGCTGGAATGGCGCGATTATAAGCCCAGCGCTCCATCCTTCCGATCTCCTCTCTCATGGTCGTTGAAAGGGGAATGGTGTTTCCCGCAGCGATGACAATATCCTGCTCATTGATGGGTCGCCCTGAATTGAAAGCATCAATCATCGCCCCATTGACCGCCTGCTCAATCTCAGCGCCGTTAAACCCTTCGGTCACCTTAATCAGCATATTCAAATTGACCTGTGAGAGGTCCGCCCCATTCTTTGCGAGATGAATGGAGAGGATGGACTTTCTCTCCTGGGCATTGGGAAGGGTGACGAAGAAGATCTGGTCGAAGCGGCCCTTTCTTAAGACCTCCGGAGGAAGGAGTTCGATCACATTGGCTGTGGCGGCGATAAAGACGAAGTTTTTTTTCTCCTGCATCCAGGTGAGGAAGGAGGCGAAGACCCTCGATTGCGTCCCCCCGCCGGCCTTTTGACTTTGAATGCTGATCCCGGCTTCGATCTCATCGATCCAGAGCACGGAAGGGGCAACGGTCTCCGCTGTTTGAAGTGCGATCTGAAGGGCTTTTTCAGGTTCTCCCATGGTTCCATCGTAAAGCCTTGCCATATCGAGATGAAGCAAAGGGACTCCCCAGAAGGAGGCAAAGACCTTTGCACAGAGGCTTTTCCCGCATCCTGAAACGCCGGTGATCAAGACCCCTTTCGGAAGGTGGAGGCCAAAAGCCCCTCCTTCCTTGCTCAACACACTGGTCCTCTTTCTCAGCCAATCTTTGAGGTTTTCGAGGCCGCCGATCTCATCGAGGGTAGGCCGGTCGGTGATCAATTTCAGAACTCCCGACTTTCTGATCAGTTGCCCTTTTTCTTCTATGATCCCATCGACGACAGAGGCATCGAGGGTGGTCCTTCCGACCAGGGCACTCCGGCAGGCGCGGGCCACCTGGTCAAGGGAGAGGCCGAGGGCGGCCTTGACCATCTGTTCTTTCAAATCGGGCGTCAGGGATTCTGTCAGTTTGGCGGCATAAGGGCTTCCGCTGATCACGCTGTTCAAAATACGTTCCACTTCAGTGGCATCCGGCATGGGGAGTTCGTAGATAACCATATCCCGGCGGAGTTCCTCCGGCACGACCAGAACAGGCGCAATGATGAAGAGGGTGGTGTAGCGATTTCGGAGAGCCCGGTGGACATCCTTTATCTTTCTCGTGATAAGCGGATCCCCATCCATCAGGGAGTGGATTCCCTCGAAGAGATAGAAGGCCTGGTCTGTTCGCTGGATCACTTTATCGAGCGCATCGAGGGGATTCTTGGAATTCTCAATGGTCTCCTCCTCGCCGGTCAGACCCTGGAAGGGATTCCAGATGAAGAGTTTGGGTCTGGGTTGAAAGGTGGCGGAGAACTCTTTGATAAGGCTCTCCACGCGATCCTCTTCATCCGAGAGGATATAGACGATGGAGGCCTTCGAGAGAACCAATTTCTTCAGGTCCTGAAGGATCTGCTGTTTTTTTGACGGCTCATCCATAAATTTAATTATATAGAAATTGGCATTAAAGGTCAAATATTTCTGAAAATGGTTGAATCTTTATCTGTTATTGAATAAAATGATGTGAGGTGAGATGACATGAAAGTGGACTTCAATCCCATCATGATCGATCTGGGACTGGTCCGGGTGAGTTGGTACGGAATGATGTATGTCCTTGGGTTTATTGGTTCCTACCTTCTCGTGCGGTACCAAATGAAGAGGAAGGATTTTGGAATTTCAAGGATCGAGGTGGAAAATCTCTACTTCTATCTCATCATTGGGCTGATGGTGGGCGCCCGTTTGGGGTATGTCCTCTTTTACGATCTCAGGATGTACCTCTCCGATCCTCTTGAGATCTTTGCCATCTGGCGCGGGGGGATGTCATTTCACGGAGGATTGATAGGTGTTCTCATTGTGGCGATTCTCTTCTCGTGGAGGAACAAAAAACCCTTCTGGAAGGTTGCTGATCTTATTATCGTGACCGCTCCCATCGGCCTGGGTCTGGGAAGGATAGGAAATTTTATCAATGGAGAGCTCTATGGCCGGGTGACACAGGTTCCCTGGGGAATGATCTTTCCCAGAGGAGGGCCTCTTCCCCGCCATCCGTCGCAACTCTATGAAAGCGCACTGGAGGGAGGGGTTCTTTTTATCATTCTATGGCTTCTCAAAGATAAAAAGCTCCCAACAGGTGGACTGTTAGCGCTCTTTCTATCCCTCTATGGCCTGTTTCGTTTCTTCGTCGAATTTTTCAGAGAACCGGATGGACACATCGGATTCATCGTGGGTCCCTTCACCCTGGGCCAGGTCTTCTCCTTCATCATGATTGCGGGAGGAGTTGTTCTCTACATCTACCTGAAGAGAAAAGATTGATACGTTCGACAGCGCTATACCCCGATTTTTAAATCGGGGTTTAGCGCCGCTCAGTATCAACCCTGAGCATACATCGGGCTTCAGACCGGGGAGTCGAATGGGTTGATTTTTCTCTTTTTTTGTCTTAAAAATGACCAGATGGTCATATAAGGGA
Organism: Syntrophorhabdus sp.; assembly: GCA_020724025.1. Next base: position 4,313 of record DYHU01000080.1, read on the forward strand.
TTATGGAAGCAAAGAAGACCTTTTTCAATCTGCCGGAAGAGAAACAGAAACGGGTTCTGGAGACAGCCCTTGAGGAGTTCTCTGAGAAGGGCTATGAAGGGGCGAGCATCAACCTGATCGTCTCGAAACTTGGCATTGCCAAAGGGTCCATCTACCAGTATTTTACCGACAAGAAGAGCCTCTTTCTCTACATCTTCGATTATGCCGTAGAGATCATCCGCAAAACTTTGAAGCAGGTTAAACATGAGACGAGGGAGGAGCCGACCTTTGAAAGGATCAGGAGATCGCTTCTCGCAGGCGTGGACTTCATTGAACGCCATCCATTCATCTACCGCGGTTATCTGAAGGTGATGTTTGAGAGGGAGGCGCCTTTCCGGCAGGAGCTCCTTCAGAAGATTCGCCTCTTCTCTTCGGAATACCTGACCTCCCTCCTTCTCGAAGGAAGGGAGAGGGGCGAAATAAGAGAGGATGTGGATCTGGAGACGATGATTTTTCTTCTGGATGCGGTCATGGACCGTTTTTTACAGGCCTATGCCGTTCCCTATCTCGATTCAGGACTGAACCTCAATCGAATGAAACGTCCTGAGGTGGAACGCCATGTCGATGAGATCGTGGAATTGATCAGGAAGGGGATCGGGAAATAAATTTTTTTCATCTTCAAATGACCGTATGGTCATAACAGGAGGTTAATCTGTGAATTGGCTAATTCGTGAAGCAGGGTTGGAGGATATTTATGAAAAGGTAAGGACCAAGGAGAGGCTTTCCTTTGAGGATGGCCTGAGGCTTTGTCGGTCCAGCCACCTTCTGGCCCTTGGTTCTCTGGCCAATATGGTCCGGGAGGGGAAGAACGGAAATAAAACCTATTATGTGTATAATCAGCACATCAACTATTCCAATATCTGTGTCAACAGGTGCCGCTTTTGTGCCTTTGGAAAGGAAAAGGGAGATCCAGAGGCATTTGAGATGACCATTCCTGAGATTGTGGATAAGGTCAGGGAGCGGCTTCATGAGCCCATTACCGAGATCCATATCGTGGGTGGAATCCACCCGGACATGCCCTTTGACTATTATCTGGACATGCTCCGGGAGATTAAGAAGATCAGACCTCAGGTCTTTCTCCAGGCCTTTACCTGTGTTGAGATAGCCCATCTGGCCGAGATCTCCGGCCTCTCCATTGAAGAGACCCTGCTCCATTTGAGAGGGGCTGGATTGGGATCACTTCCAGGTGGTGGTGCAGAGGTTTTTAGTGACCGGATCAGGGAGAGTCTCTGTCCGAAAAAACTCTCGCCGGAGAGATGGCTCCATGTCGCCAAAACTTCGCACCGCTTAGGTATTCCCACCAATGCCACGATACTCTATGGTCACATCGAAACAGATGAGGAGAGGATCGCCCATCTCATGGCGTTGAGGGAGGCGCAGGATGAAACAGGAGGATTTGTGGCCTTTATTCCCTTGGCCTTCCATCCAAAAAATACAGAATTCAACAATTTTCCCAGCACCACAGGTTTTTCTGACCTGAAAAATATCGCCATCTCCCGTCTGATGCTTGATAATTTCCCTCACATCAAAGCCTTCTGGATCATGGTCGGGCAGAAGCTTGCTCAAATCTCTCTCTCCTTCGGGGCCGATGATATCGATGGGACAGTCATTGAAGAGAGGATCGTCCATATGGCCGGGGCGGAGACGACCCAGGGCCTGACCCGAGAGGAGTTGCTCCGGCTCATTCATGAGGCAGGCAGAGACCCGGTGGAGAGGGATACCCTGTATCATGTGATTCAATGATGGACTTAAGGGAAAACATTCTTCTTAAAAAAATTCGAGAAAAAGTTTTTTGGGGTGAGAGGGTGGAGGAGGAAGAGGCCCTGGCCTTATTTAGAGTGGATATCCTAACCCTTGGAGAATGGGCCCATCTCAAGCGAACCCAACTTCACCCCGAAAGATTGGTTACCTATGTTGTGGATCGGAACATCAATTACACCAATATCTGCATTTCCAGATGCCGGTTCTGTGCCTTTTATCGGGATAGATCTTCCCCGGAGGGATATGTCCTGGACAGGAAAAGGCTTGGCCAAAAGATTGATGAGACGCTGAGGCTGGGTGGAACTCAGATCTTGCTCCAAGGCGGACTTCATCCCGATCTGCCCTTCGATTTTTATGAGGAGATGCTCCGCTTTATCAAAAGAGATCATCCCATCCATATCCATGGATTTTCCCCTCCTGAAATCGTGCATATGAGCAGGATATCTGGCTTATCCATTCCGGAGGTGTTAAAAAAATTGATTGCTTCGGGACTGGATTCGATTCCAGGAGGAGGGGCAGAGATTCTGGTGGACAGAGTGCGTTCTCTCATCTCACCTCAAAAATGTGGCAGCGAGGAATGGCTGGAGGTTATGGAAACGGCCCATGGGTTAGGCCTCAAGACCACGGCCACGATGATGTTTGGCCATGTGGAGTCTCTGATGGACAGAATAAAGCACCTTTTCAAGATTAGAACCCTACAGGACAGGACAAGAGGATTTACGGCCTTTATCCCCTGGCCTTTTCAGCCCTGCCATACCCAGCTTGGAGGCAAGGAAGTCACTGCGGTCGATTACCTCAGAACACTGGCGATTTCAAGGATTGTTTTAGACAATATTAAAAACATCCAGGCCTCCTGGGTCACTCAGGGGCCAAAGATAGCTCAGGTTTCCTTAAACTTTGGAGCAAATGACATGGGAAGCACCATGATCGAAGAAAATGTGGTGGCCGCCGCAGGCGTGTCTTTTCGTCTGTCAAAAGAAGAGATCATCCGGCTCGTTCGCGATGCTGGACTTGAAGCTGCCCAGAGGGATATGGGATATCAGTTGTTATCGTAAGAATCCATAGTAGAAAGGATACTTCAAAGATGCCTGAGATTGGAATTATTGCCCGGGTGGGGGCCCACAAAGCCTTCTTAGAAAAGGGCTGTGAGGAGATAGAAACCAGGAAACTCAACACGCCTTTTGGTCCGGCTAACCCGGTCCACATCCTTACCAACAATGGTTGTGACTTTGCCGTCCTTTCCAGACACGGGGAAGAAGGCTATGGAGTGTCGGCTCCTTTTGTCAATGACCGGGCAAATATCTGGGCCCTGAGGGAGTTGGGGGTGAAAAAAATCATCTCCTGGTCGGCCCCAGGATCTATGAACGAGCACTTCCAACCGGGGGATTTGGTGGTGGCAGACGATCTTCTCGATGAGACCAAGGATGGTCCCTATACTTTTTATGAGGGAAAAGGTCTCGGTTTTATCCGGCAGAATCCCGTCTTCTGTGAGAAGTTAAGAGAGGTTTTTATCAAGGGTTTAAGGAGTGGAGATCTCCGGTGTCATGATTACGGCGTCTATGTCTGTGTCCAGGGACCACGGCTGGAGACCCGGGCAGAGATTCGAAAATTTAAGCTCTTCGGTGGCGACTTGATAGGTATGAATCTGGTACCCGAAGTCTTTCTGGCCAGAGAGTTGGAGATGTGCTACGGAGCCCTCTGCTATGTGGTCAATTATGCTGAAGGTGTGAAGGAGGCCCCTTTCAAACCCGGTCTTCTCTTTGAAGGGCTCCTGAGCGATGAGGACAAGCCAAAGGTTGAGGGAATCGAGAGAGCCTTTCCGGAAATTATTTTAGACCTCATCCCTTCTGTTGAAAAGACACCCAGGAATTGTGACTGCAAGGATTCCATGCTGCGATATAAGTTGAGAGGAGATATTTCCGGACCATGGCAGAGCTGGATAAAGTAACCCTTCACCAGGCCAAATGGATATTACCCATCACTCGCCCTCCCTTAGAAGGGGGGGGCGTGGCTGTTCTCAGGGAGAAAATCGTTGCCGTCGGGCCCATGAAGGTTTTGGCCCGGGGATTTTATGGGCCTATGATTGACCATGGAGAGGGGGTCATTCTTCCGGCCCTGGTCAATGCCCACACCCATCTGGAGCTTTCCGGTTTGAGGGGAGAGGTGAATCTGAATGGAAGTTTTGTAGACTGGGTTCGCTCTGTCATCCGAGAAAAGGAGGGGATGGATAAAAAGGCTCTTCAAAACGGCCTCCGAGACGGCATAGAAAGGCTTATTAAGAACGGAACCGGTCTGGTGGCAGATATCTCAAACACCGGGAGGTCCATTTTCCCTTTGAAAGGGAGCCGTCTATGGGCTGTGGTTTTCCTTGAGGCCCTCGGGTTCAATCAAAAAAATAATTTGTTGCTTTTGAAGTCCCTCCTTTTACGATGTAAAGGTCTGAAACGGCCAATCGTTACCTTAGGGGCTCATTCTCCCTATACGGTTTCCCCTCAATTGTTTCAAAAGGTTCATAAGTGGGCCCGCAGAAACTATCCCGTTATTTCAGCCCATTTGGCCGAATCCAAAGAGGAGTTGGAATTCGTTAAAGACGGGAGGGGTCCCATTCGGGATCTTCTCATTGAAAGAGGGAACTGGAATACTGGCTGGACACCCTCCGGTCTCAGTCCGGTGGCTTATCTGGATCGGATGGGTTTTTTAAATTCTCATATCCTGTGTGTTCACTGTGTCCATCTCTCGGACGAAGATGTAGAGATCTTGAAAAAGAGGAGGGTCCGGATCTGCCTCTGCCCTAACAGTAACCGTAACCTGAGGGTTGGGTTTCCACCTGTCATGAAACTGCTTAAGGCTGGATTGACGGTTGCCCTGGGAACGGACAGCCTGGCAAGCAATGAGGACTTATCTATCCCTAAAGAGATGACGGCGGTGGCTAGGCTCAATCCTATGATTTCCCCGGAAGAGGTTTTGAAGATGGCAACGATCGATGGGGCCAAAGCCCTAGGGATGGAAAAATTTATGGGAAGCATTGAGAAAGGAAAGAGGGCTAACTTGATCTTCCTGCCTGTGAAGATCATAGGCAGGAAAAGGGTTTATGAATCCGTTGTAATGGATGGATTTAAAAAAGAAGTGCGATGGATTTCGTAGAGGAAAAGTTTATTCTGGGGGATAAGATCAACTCCCCACTCGGAAAGGGAAAGGCGAGACAACCCATGGCTTACAATGATTTGAATGAGTTCATCAATTTTCTCGAAAAAGAAGGGGAGCTCAAACGCATCTCAGAGCCAGTCAGTCCGGTTCTTGAAATCTCAGAGATTACGGACAGGATGAGCAAGAAAAAGGGCGCGGCCCTTTTCTTTGAAAATGTGGAGGGGCATGCCTTCCCGGTCGTCACCAACCTCTTCGGCTCAGAGAAGAGGGTTCGGCTGGCACTGGGCGGGGAGTCACCGGATCAGGTCGGAAGACGGCTGAAAGATCTCTTTGAAATGAACCCACCTTCCACACTCTGGGAGAGCATTAAGGGATTGCCCAAACTGCACCAGTTTTTAAAAATTTTTCCGAAGAAGGTGGAAAAGGCTCCCTGTCAGGAAGTCGTCTTATCAGAGCCTGATCTGGGAATACTTCCGGTTCTTAAATGCTGGCCGGAGGATGGGGGGAGGTTCATCACCCTTCCCGTGGTGATCACGAAAGATCCTGAAACGGGTAGACGAAATGCCGGCATGTACCGATTGCAGATCTTCGATTCAAAAACTCTGGGAGTCCACTGGCATCCCCAGAAGGGTGGAGCCCATCATTTTCGGGTGGCGGAGAGAAGAAGGGAGAGGCTTGAAGTGGCAGTGGCAATAGGTCCGGACCCCGCTACTCTCTATACAGCCACAGCCCCTCTTCCGGAAGGCATGGATGAGTTCATCTTTGCCGGTTTTTTAAGGGGAGAGCCTGTTGAGATGGTCAAATGCACCACCCTCTCGCTTGAAGTTCCGGCATGCTCCCAATTTGTGATTGAAGGCTATGTCGAACCCGGGGAGAGAAGAATGGAAGGGCCTTTCGGGGATCACACAGGTTTCTACTCCCCTGCTGATCTCTATCCTGTGATGCATGTGACTGGACTTACCCACCAAAAAGATGCCATCTATCCGGCGACCGTTGTGGGGATCCCGCCCATGGAGGACTTCCACCTTGGCAGGTCAACGGAGAGAATCTTCCTGCCCTTGATCAAGATGCAGTTGCCCGAGATCATCGACATCCACATGCCTGTGGAAGGGGTCTTTCACAATCTGGTCTTCGTCTCCATCGATAAACGATACCCGGGCCATGCGAGAAAGATCGGCCATGCTCTCTGGGGAATGGGGCAAATGATGTTTTCAAAGATCATCGTCGTCTTCGAAGGGGATGTCGATGTCCAGAATCTTTCGGAATGTCTCTGGATACTTGGAGCGAATATCGATCCCAAAAGGGATGTCTTCTTCTCCGAAGGGCCGGTCGATGCGCTCGATCACGCCTCCGGGCTTCCCCACTACGGAAGCAAGATGGGAATTGATGCGACGAAGAAATGGCCGGAGGAGGGGTTTCAACGGCCGTGGCCAAAAAGGATTGAGATGGATCCTGCCATCAAGAGGCGAATCGATCAGTTATGGAAATCCTTTGGGCTGGAGTGATTTTAAATAATGAGAATTGTAGGGTGCGTTCCCCGAACGCACTATATTAGGCCTGATCGGGGATCAGGCCCTACATAAAAAAAATGGTTTTTCTAAAACGCATTACGATTCTTCTCGAAGCCATTAAATTCGAGCACACCCTCTTCGCCCTCCCATTTGCCTTTTCTGGAGCCGTGCTCGGGGCGAAGGGGCTGCCGACCCTCGGACAATCGTTCTGGATCCTTCTGGCCATGATCGGAGCGAGAAACAGCGCCATGGCCTTCAATCGCCTGGTGGATGAGCCCTATGATGCCAGAAATCCAAGAACGCAGGATCGCGCCCTTCCCAAAAGAGTGATTTCAAGGAATTTCTTCATCGGTTTCATCATCGTCTCCTCCGCGATTTTTATCTTCTCCGCATGGATGCTTAACCCTTTGACGTTCGCCCTTTCTCCTCTGGGGCTGGCCTGGATTCTCTTCTACTCCTACACGAAACGGTTCACCGCTCTCTCCCATCTCGTCCTGGGCTTCTCTCTCAGTTTCGCGCCCATCGGCGCCCATATCGCTGTGAAAGGGGTGGTTGAGATGTTGCCCATCCTCCTGGGATTGGGGACGATGTTCTGGGTGGCGGGTTTTGACATCCTCTATGCCAGTCTCGATTATGAATTCGATCAAAAGGCCCGTCTCTTCTCGATCCCCGGGTTTCTTGGAATTAAGAAGGGACTTCGAGTGGCCATGCTCTTCCATGTCCTTGCCCTCTTCTTCTTCATCCTGACCGGGATTTCAGGCGAGATGGGGGCGATCTATTTCGGAGGAATTGTTCTTGTCTTCATCTTTCTCTTTGTGGAACATGCGGCCCTCTCTCATGGGGACCTCTCCAGGATCAACTTCTCCTTTTTTACGATGAATGGAATGGTCAGCATCGTTCTCTTTCTGGCCATCCTTGTGGATGTCCTGAGAAGATAGGAGGAAAAATGAGCAGGTTTTCAATGTTTGTCTCTTTGATCGTATGGTTTATTCTAACATTGTTTCCTGGCCCTAAGGCCGAGGCCGCTGTCATCAGGATCGGCGTGCTTCCCATTGTGGAATCCCTTCCGTTCATCGTGGCTCAGGAGAGGGGGTTCTTTCACTCATCGGGATTGAAGGTGGAGATCGTTTCCTTTGCGAGCGCCCTGGAGAGGGACAGCGCCATCCAATCCGGATGGGTTCACGGAGCCATCCATGACATCCTCGGCCTCAGTTTATTAAGGTCCAAGGATATTCCCTTTGCCATCGTGACGAATATGACTGTGCCCACACCCAAGAAGGACCTCTTCGTGCTCTTGGCCTCGCCTGGGTCCTCCATGAAGGGGCTCGAGGAACTTCGTGGAAACGAGATCGCTCTCTCTTCCCATACGATTGCCGAGTATGTCACCGATTCCCTGCTCGGCCTCAAAGGGTTGAAGATCGAAGAGGTGAAGAAGGTTGAGGTGAAGAAGATTCCCCTCCGGTTTCAGATGCTGATGGAGGGCAAGGTGAAGGCCGCCACGCTTCCCGAACCCCTCGCCTCCCTGGCCATCTTTCAGGGAGCGAAGAAGTTGGGAGGAGACTTCGGATTGAAGGGGACGCAGGTCGTGCTAGTCTTTCAGGAATCCTTCATCCGGGCAGAGGCTGAGACGATGGTCCGCTTTGGCAGGGCCTACCTCCAGGCCGTGCGGATGATTAATGAAAATCCCCGGCGGTGGCGGGAACTGCTTGTTGAAAAGGGGAGGCTTCCGTCTCCCATTAAAGATGTTTATACCTTGAACCCCTTCTCCGACATCCAGCTTCCCCAACCGGAGGAGATTCGGGCAGTGAAGGCCTGGATGGAGGGAAAGGGGTTTGAGACCTCAAAAATCACCTATCCCTCCCTGGTGAACGATGTCTGGGTGAAAGGCATGAGATGATCGAGGTTCAGGATCTGGCCGCCTCCTATTCTGAAAAGGGATCGAAGAAGATCGTCTTCGAGGGCCTCTCTTTCGAAGTCTTTTCGGGCATTCCCCTGAGCGTCATCGGGCCATCCGGTTGCGGGAAGACAACGCTTCTCTATCTTCTCGCCGGCCTGAAGAGACCTGAAAGAGGTGAAATCCTCTTCAGGGGAGAGCGGCTCAATGGCCATCGCAGGGAGATTGCCCTGGTTCTTCAACACTATGGGCTTCTTCCATGGAAGACTGTCCTTCAAAATGCCTCACTAGGGCTGAAGATCAGGGGATTTTCAAAGAAAGAGATGAAGCAAACGGTCTTCCCGATCCTGCAGGAGTTAAATATCGATCACCTTCTGGACCGTTTTCCAAATCAGTTGAGCGGCGGAGAGAAACAGCGGGTCGCCATTGCCAGGGCTCTGGCCCTCAAGCCCTCACTCCTTCTGTTGGATGAGCCCTTCTCTTCTCTCGATGCCTTCACCCGGGAGCATCTACAGAACCTGATCCTTTCGATCTGTCGTCAGAGGGAACTGGCCCTTGTCCATGTCACCCATAGCATCGAGGAGGCTGTCTTTTTGGGCGAGAAGGCGCTGGTGATGAACGGGAGCGGTTTTCCTCTTCTCTCCATCAACGAAGCAGGGATGGCGGTGAGAGGCCCCGAATACAGAAAGAGCGATCTCTTCCATCGATATTGCAATCTGTTGAGAGGGTATCTGAAGAGGTGATCGGTGTTTAAAGGTCGAACCCTTATGGCAGTGGCTGTGGTCTTTGGATTTTGGTATTTTCTGGCCTTCCTCTTCAAGACTCCGATCCTCCCTTATCCTAACACCGTCTTTTCGACCCTTCCGGTTAGTTTGGAGAAGGGGTTGGGGGACCATTTTCTGGTGAGTGGTTACCGGATTCTTCTAAGCCTCTCCTGGGCGCTGATCACGGCTGTGCCCCTCGGGCTCTATTTAGGA
>DYHU01000081.1:0-13385 GCA_020724025.1 Syntrophorhabdus sp.
TCCCTGGGAGGGATCAAGAGTATGAATCGCCTTCCCGGAGCCATTTTCATCGTGGACCCCAAGAAAGAGAAGATTGCCATCCGGGAAGCCAGGAAGATCGGCATCCCATCGATCGGCATCGTTGACACCAATTGCGATCCTGACGATGTGGATTATGTCGTGCCGGGCAATGATGATGCCATTCGAGCCATCCAGCTTTTCGCTACTAAGATTGCGGATGCCGTGATAGAGGGAAAACAGATGTATGAGAAACAGCTCCAGACGGAGGGGGCCAAGGCGGAAAAAGAGGCTGTCCCGATGGCCGAATCATCCGGAGAGATAGAGGTGGAAGAAAGCGTTGAAGGTGAGGAGGGATAGGTTCTGATGGAAATTTCGATTGAACTCGTGAAAGATTTGAGACAGAGGACAGGAGCCGGGATTGTGGATTGCAAAGCCGCGCTCCAGGAAGCCAGTGGAAGTATTGAGGCCGCCATCGATTATCTGAGAAAGAAAGGATTGGCGACTGCCGCAAAGAAGGCAGGACGGATTGCTACGGACGGTCTGGTCGCTTCGTATATCCATGCGGGCGGGAAGATGGGGGTCTTGGTTGAGATCAACTGCGAGACCGATTTTGTCGCCAAGACCGAGGACTTTCAGGGCTTCGTAAAAAATATGGCCATGCATATTGCCGCTGCCAATCCCCAATTCATCAGAAGAGAGGATGTCCCCCCGGAGGTCCTTGAAAAGGAGAGGGAGATCTATCGAACACAGGCGCTCGATTCTGGAAAACCGGAAAAGGTGATCGATAAGATCGTCGAAGGGAAACTGGAGAGGTTCTATTCCGAGGCATGCCTTCTCGAGCAGACCTATATCAAGGATTCTGATCTCACGGTCAAAGAGGTCCTGGATGGGATGATCGGAAAACTCGGAGAGAACATCGCCATCCGCCGTTTCGCCCGATTTCAACTGGGGGAAGGATTGTCCTCACGGTCATAGGTCATTTCAGCCATCCATGAAAAAAATTCCTTATAAAAGGATCCTCCTGAAGATCAGCGGAGAGGTTTTAACCGGTGAAGGAGGTTATGGAATCGATCCCTCGGTGATCCTGCAGATCGCCGGGGAGATCAAAGAGGTGAAAAACCTCGGGGTTGAGATCGCCATCGTCATCGGAGGAGGCAATATCTTCCGGGGGGTGGCCGCCAGTTCAAAGGGAATGGACCGGGTTTCCGCAGATCATATGGGGATGCTGGCCACGATCCTCAATGGGATCGCCCTTCAGGATGCCCTCGAGAAGATGGGGGTTCATACCCGGCTTCAGACAGCCATTGAGATGAGGCAACTGGCTGAGCCTTTTATCCGCCGGAGGGCAATACGCCATCTGGAAAAAGGCAGGGTGGTCATCTTTGCCGGAGGAACGGGCAATCCTTATTTTACCACGGACACGACCGCCTCGCTCCGTGCGATGGAGATCGGGGCCGGGGTGATTCTGAAGGCCACCAAAGTCGATGGGGTTTATGATGCCGATCCCATGGTGAATCGACGGGCCCGCAAATATGATGAACTCACCTACCTCGATGTCCTGAAAAAACAGTTGAAGGTGATGGATGCAACAGCCATCTCCCTTTGTATGGACCATCAGATTCCCATCATCGTCTTCAACCTGAAGAAGAAGGGCAATATCAGGCGGGTCATTTTAGGGGAGAAAGTGGGGACGAAAGTGAGAGGATGAGCCATGGAGGAGAAGATTTACACCGATGTGACATTGAAGATGGAAAAGACCCTCACCAATCTCAAAACGGACCTCAATAAGGTGAGAACAGGCCGGGCTTCCCTCGCCCTTCTGGATGATATCCGGATCGATTATTATGGCACCTCCACCCCGCTCAACCAGATGGCCACGCTCGCCGTTCCCGAACCCAGGCTCATCACCATCCAGCCCTGGGACCCCACCACGATCGGAGAGATCGAAAAGGCGATTCTCAAATCGGAGCTCGGATTGACGCCCATGAACGATGGGAAGATTATCCGGATCAATATTCCCCGGCTGACAGAGGAGCGCCGGAAAGAGCTGGTCAAGGTGGTCAAAAAGATGGGGGAGGCAACAAAGGTGGGCCTCCGCAATATCCGGAGGGAGGCAAACGAACAACTGAAGGCTCTGGAAAAGAATAAGAAGATTTCCCAGGACCTGCTCCGCCAATGGATGGACAAGGTCCAGACTTCAACCGATAAATATATCGAAAAGGTGGATACGGCTCTCTCCGCCAAGGAAAAAGAGATTCTCGAAATATAAGGTTTGATCTTAGATTGCAGTTTGCGGATGTTAGATTGAACATTCCGCAATCCGAATTCCGAAATCCGAATAGAGAAAAAGGGGGTGAGAAAAGTGGCCTATTCGATTACCGATGAATGTGTGGCGTGCGGCACCTGCGCGGAGGAATGTCCGGCAGAGGCGATTGAAGAGGGTGAGCCCTATACGATCAATGAAGAAAAATGCACGGAATGCGGAAGCTGTGTGGAAGTATGTCCGGTCGAGGCAATTGTCGAGAAATAGGACGGGGAGGGGGAGCCGCCGTTCCCCTTTCCTCCCCCTTTTGACCTCCCTTTTCTTTCAATCCCTCTTCCTCCTGCTCCCCTTTTTACCATCGATTGAAAATCCGCAATTGATATGGTAACTTTAAGAGACAATTTACGTAGGGCAGGGTTTCAGTCCCGCCAATGGCGGGACCTCTGGCGGGACATAACCAAGCAAGCCTAAAGGCTTGCCCTACAGTTAACTGTTGCCGTTTTACATTCCGAACCTGGTTCACAATGACGGACAGAAGGACATGATTCACCATGGAAGAAATCGATAAGGAAAAACTTCCCCGCCATATCGCCATCATCATGGATGGAAATGGCCGCTGGGCCAAAAAGAAGAATCTGAACCGGATCAGCGGACATATCAAGGGAGTGGACGCCGTCAGGGAAGTCGTCACCTTCTGCCGCGAGCTGGGGATCGGAGTCTTAACTCTCTACGCCTTTTCCATGGAAAACTGGCAAAGACCGAAGGAAGAGGTGGCGGCATTGATGGGGTTGTTGAAGGAATATCTCTTCAAAGAGTGTGAGGAGATGGTCAAGAACGATATTCGACTCTCTGCCATTGGCAGGCTGGAAGATCTTCCTGCCGATGTCCGGGCGACCCTAGAGGAGTCGATCCAAAAAACAGAAAAATGCAATGGGATGATTCTTAATCTGGCATTGAGTTATGGAGGCCGCTCGGAGATCCTCCATGCGGTTCGGGGAATCATCTCCGATTTGAGAAAAGGCATGATCAAAGAGGAGGAGATCGATCTGTCGTCCTTTTCGCAGTATCTCTGGACCAGGGGGTTGCCCGACCCAGACCTGCTCATCCGGACGAGCGGTGAGTTTCGAATCTCCAACTTCCTCCTTTATCAGATGGCTTATACTGAACTCTATCTGACCGAAACCCTCTGGCCCGATTTCAACAGGGAAGAACTCCTGAAAGCGATCGCCGATTATCAATCGAGGGAGAGAAGGTTCGGCCTGACCAGCGAACAGATCAATGGACTCTAAGAATCATTGCGGAATGTAGATTGCGGAATGCGGAATTAAAATCCGAAATCCGCAATCCGAAATCCGAAATTAAAAAGCCGATGGGCAAAATCGAAAAAAAGAAGATTTGGACAGCGCTCCTCATTATCCCTCCCTTGGTCCTTCTGATCGCCTTAGGCCCTTCCATCCTTTTTACCCTGATGGTTCTTGTCACCATTCTCCTCGGCCTTCTCGAATTTAATAGCCTCGCTCTTCCTCAATCCGGACAGATCGAACGTCTCATCGGAATCGGGCTGGGATTGATCCTTTCCATCCTTTTTTCCTATGGCGAGGCGAGGAGTTTCTCTCCCTTCCTCGTCCTCACGCTCCTTGTTCTCTGCGTCCTCTTTATGGCTACTTCTAAGAACCTTTCATCCGTCATTTCCAATTTAGGTATTACCTTTTTCGGGATTTTCTATGTCGGATTTCTTCTCTCCCATATCCTCCTCATCCGAAACCAGACAGATGGAAGGCAGTGGGTTCTCTTTCTGATCATCACCGTGTGGGCCGGGGACATCATCGCCCTCTTCAGCGGCACGCTCTTCGGTAAACATAAACTCTATCCGAAGATCAGCCCCAACAAGACTTATGAAGGATTCCTGGGGGCGATCGCCGGCTCAGTCGTGATCGGACTGATCTTCGCCTCCCTGTTTCTCCCTTCTTTCAACAAGGGAGTCTGTATCCTTGTGACCATCGGAATGGGAATTTTGGGCCAATTGGGAGACTTCACCGAGTCGATGCTGAAGCGAAGCGCCCAGGTAAAGGATTCGGGGTCTCTCATCCCCGGGCATGGCGGAGTGCTGGACCGCATCGACAGCTTCCTCTTCTCCACTCCTTTTCTCTACTATCTCCTCCCTCTTCTGATGAAGGAGACCCCATGAAGCGTCTGGCCATCCTCGGCTCCACAGGCTCTATCGGGGTCAATACCCTTGACATCGTGCGCCAATTCCCGGAGCAATTTGAAGTCATCAGCCTCTCCGCAGGTCTCAACATCGGGCTTCTCAAAGAGCAGATTCACCGGTTTAAGCCTAAAGTTGTCTCGGTCCTCAATCGGGAGGCAGCCGGAGACCTCCAAAAGGACCTTCGGGGAGCAGATGTTGAAGTGCTCCACGGAGTGGAAGGGCTTATTCGTGTAGCCACCCATCCGGAAGTGACTCGGGTCGTCTCTGCCATTGTCGGTGCAGTGGGGCTCATCCCCACCCTTTCTGCCATTAAAACCGGAAAGTCCATTGCCCTGGCCAATAAAGAGCCTCTGGTCATGGCGGGTAAGATCGTCATGGAAGAGGCAAAGAAGAATGGGGTTCAAATCCTGCCGGTGGATAGCGAACACAGCGCCATCTTCCAGGCCCTGCTCGGCCACAGGAAGGAGGATATTCACCGTCTCATTCTCACGGCCTCGGGAGGGCCTTTTCTCAACCTTCCGCTCTCCAAGCTCCACGAGGTCACCGTCAAAGATGCCCTCAATCACCCTCACTGGGAGATGGGAAAAAAGATCACCATCGACTCCGCCTCGCTCATGAATAAAGGATTGGAGGTCATCGAGGCCCACTGGCTTTTCGACATCACGGTGGAGAAGATTATCGTCCAGATCCATCCACAGAGCGTTGTTCATTCCATGGTGGAGTATATTGACGGCTCCATCATCGGCCAGATGGGAATCGCCGACATGAGGATTCCCATCTCCTATGCCCTCTCCTTTCCGGAACGAATGAACCTGAAACTGCCCTCCCTTGATCTTTCTCGGGTGGGGCCGCTTACCTTTTTCCCCCCGGACCCGGAGAAATTCCCCTGTCTCCGGCTCGCATACCAATCGATTGAAATCGGGGAGACCATGCCCGCCATTCTCAATGCGGCCAATGAAGTGGCGGTGAACGGTTTTCTGGAAGGATGGATCAAATTCACCGATATTCCCCTCCTCATCCAGAGGGTGATGGGGGAGCATGAGCTCAAGACAATCCGCACGATCGAAGATATTCTGAGAGCCGATCAGTGGGCCAGGGAAAAGGCAAAGATTATCATGGAGGGGAAAAAACCGTGTTAACCACAATCATCTCGACCATCATTGTTCTGGGAATTCTCGTCTTTGTCCATGAACTGGGACACTTTCTATTGGCCAAAAAATTGGGCGTAGGTGTTCTCACCTTCTCGCTCGGTTTTGGACCTAAAATCTTCGGGAAAAAGATCGGGGAGACCCAGTACCAGATCGCCGCCGTTCCACTGGGAGGGTTTGTTAAACTGATCGGTGAGAATCCCGAAGAGGTGGTCAAAGAAGAACTTCTTAGCCGCTCCTTCTCAAATCAGCCGGTATGGAAACGGGCATTGATCATCGGCGCCGGCCCCTTCTTCAACTTTTTCCTCGCCATCGTTCTCTTCTTCACGATTAACCTCTTCGGCATTCCCTACTCTCCTCCAAAAGTGGGGGAGATCAATCCCGGTCTTCCCGCGGAGGCGGCAGGCCTCAAAAAGGGAGATCTCATCCTCTCCATCGATGGCCAGGAAATTAAGAAATGGGAGGATCTCTCGCGAACCATCCGGAATAGCCAGGGGAAGGAATTGATGCTCAGGGTGAAACGAAATGGCGAGACCCTCGATATTAGAATCACCCCAAAACCTTCCTCCGTGAAGAACCTATTCGGGGAAGAGGTGTCCACCTTTGTGATCGGCATTACCCATTCGGGAGAGGTTCTTATCGAGAAGGTCAACCCTCTGGTCGCCCTGGGAAATGGTTTTATCCAAACTTATCAGGGAATCAAGTTGACGGTAGTGGGAATTGTGAAACTGATCCAGAGGGTGATCCCTGCCAAGACGATCGGAGGGCCTATCCTGATCGCCCAGATGGCCGGGGAACAGGCGAGGAGAGGCTTGTTGAGCCTGGCGCTCTTCATGGCCATTCTCAGCATTAATCTCGGAGTCATCAACCTCTTTCCCATTCCCATTCTCGATGGAGGCCACTTCCTCTTTCTGGCATTGGAGGCGATTCTGAGAAGGCCAATCAGCATCAGAAAGATGGAGATCGCACAGCAGGTCGGCCTTATCCTCATCATCCTCCTGATGCTCTTTGCCTTCTATAACGACCTGATCCGCATCTTCACTCCGGAAGGAGGGTTTAGTTTTTAAACTAATTTCGGTTATTGGATTTTGGTCATTGGTGATTATTTGGTCCCGCCTTGGCGGGATTGGAATTTGAAAATGAAGGTCCTCGGCATCGATACCTCAACATCCTGTGGAAGCATTGGACTTCTGATCGACGACCGGGTCATCTCGGAATATCTTCTCGACATCCCGGTCACCCACTCCGAAAGGCTCCTCGGAGCCATCGAACATCTCCTCAGAGAAGCGCGCTGTCCGATGGAAGAACTCGATGGATGGACCCTCTCCCTCGGTCCGGGCTCCTTTACAGGATTAAGAATCGGCGTGAGCACGGTCAAAGGCCTATCTTATGCCACCCAAAGGCCCGTAGCCGGAGTATCCTCGCTCGATGTCCTCGCCTCCCAGATATCGCCCACTCCCTATCTCATCTGCCCCATCCTCGACGCTCGCAAGGGAGAGGTCTATACCGCCTTCTATCGTTATGATGAGGCTAACCTTCTTAAAAGACGATCCGCCTACCAGGCGTTGAGGCCGGAAGATCTCGTCAAAAATATTAAGGAAACAGTTATCTTCGTCGGTGATGGGGTGAAAACTTATGGAGACTTTCTCAGAAATTCCCTCTCCTCATTCGCCCTTTTTCCGAACCCTTCTCTCCATCTTCCTCATGGGGCAGCCGTTGCAAGATTGGGAGGCGAGCTTCTTCGTAAGGGAGAGTGTTTGGATGTGAATACATTTACTCCCATCTATGTCCGACCCTCCGAGGCGGAGATCAAGTGGCAGGAAAGAAACCCTATTTGACAAATCACCGCTATTTATATTAATTTTAAAACCTAAACCAGTTGAGATTTCAATTCTTTGCAAGGGGGGCATCGTGACCAGAGAGGAAGAATTGACTGAAAGATTGATGAGGGAAGATGAAGATTTCATAAAAATCAAAAAGGCTCATACAGAACTGGCAGGACAACTCGATGAGCTGGAGAAGAAACCCTTTCTTACTCCTCAGGATGAGATTGAAATAAAGATCATCAAGAAGAAAAAACTGGCCTATAAAGACGAGATGGAAAAAATCTTGAGGAAACATAGGTAGAAAAAGAGGATGGAGGAGCGTCCAGCAGGGCTGGACTTGAGGGTGGAGGCAAAACATTTTTTGCCTTAAGCCTCAAGCGAAGCGATCCTCAAGTGAAACGCTCCTCAAACGGTTTTAGATGAAAAAGACCGGTTCCCAGATTATCGTTGAATGTCTGAAGAAGGAAGGGGTGGACACCCTCTTCAACTATCCCGGAGGGGCGGTCCTTCCTCTCTTCGACGAACTGGTCAGCGCCCCGTTCCGCCAGATTCTTGTCCGCCATGAACAGGCGGCTGTCCATGCGGCAGACGGCTATGCCCGGGCCTCCGGGAAAACGGGAGTGGTGGTGGTCACCTCCGGACCGGGCGCCACCAACACTGTGACAGGAATTGCCACGGCCTACATGGACTCGATCCCTATCGTCATCCTCACCGGTCAGATCCCCACTTCCCTGATTGGAAACGATGCCTTTCAGGAGGCCGACATCGTTGGGATCACCCGGCCCTGCACCAAACATAACTACCTCGCAAAAGAGATTAAAGACCTAAGCCGGATTTTCAAGGAGGCGTTTTATATCGCCCGGAGCGGAAGACCGGGACCGGTTCTCATCGATCTCCCCAAAGATATTCTCGTGGACTCGGCAGAGTTTAAATATCCTGAAAAGGTATCCATTCGCGGATACCGGCCCACTCTCGAAGGTCATCCCGGCCAGATTCAGAGGGCGACCCATCTGATCCTGAAGTCGAAGAAGCCGCTCCTCTATGTCGGAGGCGGAATCATCTCCTCCAATGCCTCGAAGGAGCTTTTCCATCTGGCGGAAAAACTGGGGATCCCTGTGACCATGACGCTCATGGGACTGGGAGGCTTTCCTGGGAATCATCCCCTCTCCCTCGGAATGCTGGGAATGCATGGGACTTACCGGGCCAATATGGCGGTGATGGAGTCCGATCTTCTCATCGCCGTCGGAGCCCGATTCGACGACCGGGTCACCGGAAAACTCGAATCCTTCGCCCCTCAGGCCAAGATCATTCATATCGATATCGACCCCACCTCCATCAGCAAAAATGTGAGGGTCGATCTCCCCATCGTGGGCGACTGCAAACGCATCCTTTCAAAAATAATCTCCCTTCTCGAAAAAGAGGAGACCCTCTCTTTCAGAGAAGGGCTCCATAAATGGCACCGCCAGATCGAGAACTGGAAAGCCATATACGATATGAATTACCAGCAGGAACAGATCATCAAGCCCCAGTATGTCATTGAGAAGATTGACGAGTTGACCAGGGGAGAAGCCATTCTTACCACCGAGGTGGGACAGAACCAGATGTGGGCCGCCCAGTATTACAAATATCTCAAACCGAGAACCTTTCTCACCTCCGGCGGACTGGGAACGATGGGCTATGGCTTCCCTGCCGCCCTTGGGGCCCAGGTCGCTTTCCCGAACAGGCTGGTCATCGGCATCTCAGGCGATGGAAGTTTTCAGATGAACTCCCAGGAACTGGCCACTGCCGTCCAGTATCGATTGCCGATCAAAGTGGCCATTTTGAACAATGGTTATCTTGGGATGGTCCGGCAATGGCAGGAGTTCTTCTATGGAAAACGCTACGCCTCCTCCTCTCTCGAAGGGGTTTCTCCTGACTTTGTGAAACTGGCAGAGGCTTATGGCGCGGTGGGCTTGAGGGCGACCAAACCCGAAGAGGTCGTCCCGGTTCTGAAGAAGGCTTTCTCC
The DNA here is from genome assembly GCA_020724025.1 of Syntrophorhabdus sp. Next base: position 9,453 of record DYHU01000081.1, read on the forward strand.
ATTCCTGAACCGGTGGTGATCGATTTCATCATCGATCCGGAGGAGAATGTCTATCCCATGGTTCCGGCTGGAGAGCCTCTCAACCAGATGAGGCTGGTATAGAAGAAGGTTAAAGGACAAAGGTTAAAGGTTGGAGGCAACTTCATTTAGAAAACTTTTTTGCTTCTAACCTCAAGTTCTCCGTAGGAGAACGCTCCTCAAGCTCCCTGAAAGGGAGTGCTCCTCCATCCTCAAACATGGAGCTTTTGTATTATGCGTCATGTCATTACCCTTTTAGTTGAAAATGAATTCGGAGTCCTGGCCCGGGTCGCAAGCCTCTTCAGCGGCAGGGGTTTTAACATCGAATGCCTCTCCGTGGCAGAAACCCTCGATCCCACCGTCTCCACCATGACCATTGTCACACGCGGGGACGATCAGATCATCGAACAGGTGCTCAAACAGTTAAACAAACTCATCCCCGTCATCAAAGTCGTCGATCTCATTGACAAGGACTTCGTGGAGAGAGAGATGATTCTGGTCAAGGTTTCAGCCACTGAAAAGACCCGTGAGGAGATCCTGCGGATCGCGGACATTTTCAGAGGGAAGGTCATCGATGTGGGAGCCAAGACCTATACGATTGAAGCGACAGGGGATGAGAAGAAGATCGATGCCCTTCTCTCTCTTCTGAAGCCTCTGGGCATCAAGGAATTGGTGAGGACCGGTCGTGTGGCGATGTCGAGAGGAAGCAAGGCCATGACCGAACTTTCTTAAAGAGATTAAAAAAATGGTAACACTTTAGGTCTTTGAAAAAGTCTCCACTAATGTCATTCCCGTGAAAACGGGAATCCAGAATCTAGAACCCCTGGATTCCTGCTTCCGCAGGAATGACAAGCTTGTTGAGCTAAATCACCAAGAAATTTTCAAAGCGCTAAATTGATATAAAAAACTATTTCCCCGACGATTAAGACACAGGTGGGCGGGGTGTGAAGGAGAGCACGAAATGAAAATCTATTACGATAAGGATGCGGATTTCAAAGATCTGAAAGGGAAGAAGATCGCCATCATCGGCTATGGGAGTCAGGGCCACGCCCAGGCGCAGAACCTGCGCGACAGTGGCCTTGATGTCATCGTCTCTCAACGAAAGGGGGGCGAAAATTATGAACTTGCCCTCCGGCATGGCTTCAAGCCGGTGGCAGCGAGCGAAGCCGCCAGGGAGGCCGATCTCATTCAGATCCTCACTCAGGACCACATCCAGGCCAGACTCTACGAGGAGGATGTGAAGCCCCATCTCCGGAAGGGAAAGACCCTCTTGTTCTCTCACGGGTTCAATATTCACTATGGCCAGATCGTCCCTCCGAAAGAGATCGATGTGGTGATGATCGCCCCAAAAGGCCCGGGCCATCTGGTGCGAAGGGAATACGAGAAGGGAGCAGGGGTCCCATCCCTTTTAGCCATCCATCAGGATTTCACAAAGAAGGCCAAAAAGACCGCCCTCGCCTATGCCAAAGGTCTGGGCGCCACCCGTGCCGGCGTGATCGAGACCACCTTTAAAGAGGAGACCGAGACCGATCTCTTCGGAGAACAGTCCGTGCTTTGCGGAGGGGTGAGCGAACTGATCAAGGCTGGATTCGATACCCTTGTGGAAGCGGGCTATCAGCCCGAGATCGCTTATTTCGAGTGCCTCCACGAACTGAAACTGATCGTGGACTTGATGTATGAAGGCGGCCTCTCCTACATGCGTTATTCTGTCTCCGATACGGCTGAATACGGAGATCTGACCCGGGGCAAACGGATCATCACGCAGGAGACGCGGCAGGAGATGAAGCGCATCCTCGAAGAGGTCCGGAATGGAAATTTTGCCAAGGAATGGATCATAGAGAACCGGGTGGGCCGGCCGGTCTTCACCGCCCTGAGAAAGAAAGAGGCGGAACATCCCATCGAGGTTGTGGGAAAGAAACTGCGCTCCATGATGGGCTGGCTCAAAGAGAAGAAGCGCTGATGCCTCAGAACCGATGGCCAATTGCCAGAGAAGGCCTCCCCTTCCTGATTCCGTCAGCCCTCGTCACCCTCTTCTTTGCGGCGATGGGATGGACGGTTCTGACGATCCCGGGGATCCTTCTCACCCTCTTCATCGCCTACTTCTTTAGGAATCCCAAGAGGAAGATCCCATCTCTCCGGAATATCATCCTCTCTCCGGCGGATGGCAGGATCATTCATGTGGGAGAATGCGAAGAGGACCGTTTCTTAAAGCAGATGGCCTTAAAAGTGAGCATTTTCATGTCTCCCTTCGATGTCCACATCAATCGCGCCCCTGCCTCGGGGAAAATCCTTGAAACGAGTTATCATCCGGGCCGGTTTTTAGTGGCAAGCCGTGACAAGGCCTCCCTTCTCAATGAACAGAATGCCTTTGTCATGGAGACAGAGGACCGGTCCAAAATCCTGCTCGTTCAAATTGCGGGTTTTGTGGCAAGGAGGATCGTCTGTTATGTAAAAGCAGGCGACCTCTTGAAGAAAGGAGAAATGTTTGGTATGATTCGGTTTGGGTCAAGGGTTGACCTCTATCTCCCCACCGATGTCCAGCCCATTGTGAGGGTAGGACAGCATATCAAGGGAGGGGAGTCCATCATCGGGTATCGCCATGAAGAAGAAAAGAACGCAAATTAAGATGCGAAAAGGGGTTTACATCCTCCCCAACCTCTTCACCACGGGAAACCTCTTCTGCGGCTTCTGGGCCATCATCTCCGTCTTTCAGGAGAAATTCTACTATGCGGCTGTGGCCATCCTGCTGGCCGCGGTCTTCGATATCCTCGACGGAAAGGTAGCCCGTCTCTCCGGAGCCACCTCCAAATTCGGCGTCCAGTACGATTCTCTGGCTGATCTCATCTCTTTCGGAGTGGCGCCGGCCGTCCTGGCCTTTAGCTGGGCGCTGAGGCCCTACGGGCGATTTGGCTGGCTTGCCGCCTTCCTCTTTGTCGTCTGCGGAGCCCTGAGATTGGCCCGGTTCAACGTCCAGTCCTCCTCCGGAGAGGTGAAATACTTCAAAGGCCTGCCCATCCCTGCGGCCGCTACCATGATCGCCCTGACGATCCTCCTTTACCTCCGTCTGATCGAGACAGGATGGGTCAAGGACATCGTCATTCTTGTGATGATTTATGTCCTCGCCTTTCTGATGGTATCAAGTATTCGGTATTTCAGTTTTAAAGAATTTGACCTCGCCAGAAGGAAACCTTTCAGTATCTTCATCTTTATCGTCCTCTCCATGATTGTGATCGTCATGGAGCCCGTGATCGTCCTCTTCGGCTCCATCTTTTTTTACATCCTTTCAGGTCCAATCAATATGATCAGGGTGTGGCATAAGAAGAGAGCGCTGAGGAAACTGGAAACACCCCTCGAAGACGATGTAACCGTCCGTGGATAAGAAAATTTCCTCTTGCCATCCCTGAAATTTTCTTTTAAACTAAACACAAATCATCAATGCCCCAGCTTGAGCGGCTCAATGATTTGTTAATTCGGTCATTGAAATTTGGTCATTGATGATTATTTGGTCCCGCCTTGGCGGGATTGTGATTTGGTGATTGATAATTAGACAGATTCCCCGATAGCTCCTGCCTGCGGCAGGCAGGCAACCGGTGGTTGCGCCTGCAGTTATCTTATATGTTTGGTCATTCGGACATTGGTTAATTGGAATTTATTTGGGATTTGGAATTTGGTTATTGAAGCTTGAATCATTTTAATTCCCGATAGCTCAACCGGCAGAGTCCCGCCAGCGGCGGGATTAACCACCAGGTTAGGTTTTTCGAGGAAAACCCAGGGACATTGGTAGACTCTTTGATCTTTTAAACTAAGCGACCTTTGGTTGCTGCTTTTAACATTTTTCTTTTAAAATGAATTAAATGTTCCCCGATAGCTCAACCGGCAGAGTCCCGCCAGCGGCGGGATTAACCACCAGGTTAG
>DYHU01000081.1:13485-13638 GCA_020724025.1 Syntrophorhabdus sp.
TAACATTTTTCTTTTAAAATGAATTAAATGTTCCCCGATAGCTCAACCGGCAGAGCGGGTGGCTGTTAACCACTAGGTCGTAGGTTCGAATCCTACTCGGGGAGCCAGCAAATTCAAGGCCAGGAGATTCCTGGCCTTTTTAATATGAAGGTC
>DYHU01000436.1 GCA_020724025.1 Syntrophorhabdus sp.
GTGGTCATCCTGATCACCATTTTTCCGAAGATCGCTCTCTTCCTTCCCTCCATGATGGGGAGGTAGTCATTTAAGAGTGACCGTGTCCGTTGACTTATTCAAAACTCCAAAACGAATGCCTATTGTTTCGTCATTCCCGCGAAAGCGGGAATCCAGACGCTGTCCCCCGTATCAAGTACGGGGCAGGCTCTGAGAAAGCAGGGAACCAAGTGATCAAAACACCTGGATTCCTGCCTGCGCAGGAATGACAGGACTTTTTGAAATATAATGCAATAATAATTAGAAACCAATTTAGAAAGGATCGACGATGGAAGTAAAAAAATTAAAAAATTTCATCAATGGACAGTGGGTGGAGTCAAAGACCCATCGGTGGCTCGAGGTGAGAAATCCGGCCAAGGATGAGGTGATCGCCCTCTGTCCGGAAACCACCCCGGACGAAATTGACCGGGCGGTGAGGATCGCCCAGCAAGCCTTCTGGTCATGGAGGGCAACGCCTCCGCCCCGGCGCGCAAAATTTCTCTTCGATTTCCATGAGAGGCTCCAGAAACATCTGGACGAGATAGCCGGGTTGATTGTCAATGAGAATGGAAAGACCCTAACCGATGCCCGGGGAGAGATGACCCGGGCGATGGAATATGTGGAGCATGCCTGTGCGGGACCTGAACTTCTAAAGGGAAGCCATGCAGAAGATGTCGGGACCGGCGTCGATACGATGTATATCCGGGAACCGCTCGGGGCCTTCGTGTTTCTTCCTCCCTTCAATTTTCCTGCCATGATCGCCCTCTACTTTGTGTGGGCCCTCGCCGCCGGCGATACGGCGATCGTCAAGTCAAGTCGCCTCTGCCCGATGACGATTACCAGGATCTTTGAGATTGCCGAGGAGTGCGGTTTTCCAAAGGGGGTCCTCAACCTTCTCCATGGTTCAGGAAGTGGAGTTGGAGAAGCCCTGGTCACCCATCCCGGAACAGCAGGGGTTTCCTTTGTCGGCTCTTCCGAGGTGGGAGAGCGCGTCTATAAAACGGCCATTCATCATAACAAGAGGGCTCAATGCCAGGGAGGCGCCAAGAATCATGTCCTGATCGCCGAGGATGCCATCATCGATGAGGTGATGCAGAATGTGGTCGATTCCTGTTTCGGCCATGTGGGTGAGCGGTGTTTTGCCGTTTCGAATGTGCTGGCCGTTGAGAAGGTTTATGAGAAAGTCAAAGAGAAGTTTCTTGAACTCTCCAAAAAACTGGTCCTGGGCTACGGCATGGATAAAGGGGTGACCCTGGGACCGGTCGTCTCAAAAGAGGCTTTAAACGAGATACTCGCAGAGGTGGATCAGGGGATTAAGGACGGGGCAAAGCCCCTTCTCGACGGTAGGAATCCCAGAGTGGATAAATATCCAAAGGGATATTTTCTTGGTCCGACTGTTTTTGAGGCAGAGCCGGAGATGCGCATCTTTCAATTGGAGGTGTTCGGGCCGGTCCGCTGTCTCAAGAAGGTGAAGGATCTTGCAGAGGGCGTTCAGATCATCAATCAAAGTCGTTATGGACATACGGCAAACATCTATACGGAGAATGGCGGATGGGCCCGAGAATTTGCCCGGTTAGTCGATGTGGGCCAGGTCGGGATCAATATCGGGACTCCCGCCCCCATTGCCTATTTTCCTGTGGGAGGAAGAAAGATTTCGATGTTTGGTGACATCCGGGGCCGAGCCAACGAGGCGATTGATTTCTATACGGACAAAAAAGTGATCATCAGCCGGTGGCATTCCTCGCTTCAGGGAACAGCCAAAACACTGGATGATGGTTTTGCGATTAAATACGGGAAAAAGTAGAATATTGCTGGAGGATTGAGGAGCGTCTCGCAAAGCGAGACTTGAGGTATGAGGCTAAAAGATTTTACCTCTAACCTCAAGCGAAGCGATCCTCAAACCTTTCGGCGGCTGAGTTTGATACAAACGATGGAGATAACCATTAAGTTCACCATAAACGGAAAGATGGTAAAGGTGGAGGTTCCTCCTCACTGGACACTGCTGCGGCTTCTTCGAGAGAAGTTGGGTTTCACCGGAACGAAGGAGGGCTGCGGAATCGGCGAGTGCGGAGCCTGCACGGTCTTGGTGGATGGCATCCCTCTTCATTCCTGCCTCCTCCTGGCCCCGAAGGTGGAAGGAAGAAGCGTTGAAACCGTGGAAGGATTGGGGAGCCAGGACTCCCTGCACCCGCTTCAGAAATCCTTTATTGATCATGGCGCGGTTCAGTGCGGATTCTGCACCCCCGGAATGCTGATGTCCGCAAAAGCGCTGCTGGACGACAATCCACATCCGTCGCAAGAAGAGGTGAAGGAGGCCATTTCCGGCCACCTCTGTCGATGCACGGGATACCAGCAGATTATTGAGGCGATCGAA
>DYHU01000437.1 GCA_020724025.1 Syntrophorhabdus sp.
CCTCATTAAAATCGGCAGCGGCCAGGGAGACCTTGTGGCTCCTGAGGAGATCAAAGGCCCGGGGAGCAGTGAAAAAGCCCAGAGCCGACCCCACCCCCGCATTGGGTGGAACAAGCAAACGGGGCGCTCCCAGTTTCTTGGCCAGACCATATGCATGAACTGGTCCTGCGCCACCGAAGGCGACCATCGTTACAATTTTCGGATTTCCTCCTTTTTCAGCGATATGGGTCTTGGCTGCGGCGGCCATCATCTCATTGATGAGATCATGGATTCCCCAGATGGCCTGAATGGTTGAAACTCCGAGAGGTTTGGCAACCTTTTCCTCGACCCCACGCCTGGCAGCTTCTTTGTCAAGTTTCATTTCACCACCCAGAAAGTAGCTCTCATCCAGATAGCCCAACAGAAGATCGGCATCCGTGACGCAAGGGTCAATCCCTCCTATGCCATAGCAGATTGGGCCAGGATCTGCACCGGAGCTTTCCGGACCCACCTGGAGCGTTCCCATCCGGCCCACTTTCGCAATGCTTCCGCCTCCTGCTCCTATCTCCATCAGGTCAACCACGGGCACCTGAATGGTGAGGCCGCTCCCCTTCATGAACCTCTGAACACGTCCCACCTCGAAGGTCGGAACGACACCGGCAACTCCATTCTGAATCAGACAGGATTTGGCCGTTGTCCCTCCCATGTCAAAGCAGAACATTTCCGAGATATTGAAGAGTCGTCCATAATATTGGCCTGCAATGACCGCAGCCGTCGGACCGGACTCAATAATTCTCACCGGAAACTCGGCGGCTGTTTCAACGGAGGTGACTCCCCCACTGGAGAGCATGATGAAGAGTTTCCCCTTAAAACCAATGGCCTCCAGCCTTCCAGCCAATTTGGAAAGATATCTCCCTGTCAGAGGTTTCACATAGGCGTTGGTTACCGTGGTGCTGGTTCTCTCGTATTCCTTAATCTGCGGCAAGACCCGGAAGGATATGGAGACTGATATTCCGGGCGCTTCCTTTTCAATGATCTCTTTGAGCATCAGTTCATGGGTTGGGTTCTCGAAAGAGTTGATCAGACAGACCGCAATTGATTCAACGCCCTTTTTGAGAAGGGTGCGGACGACCCGCTTGGCTTCTTCTGGGTCTAATGGTTTGAGGACACTCCCGTCGCTCCGAATCCTCTCATCCACCTCCAAACGGAGGTGTCTCGGAATGAGAGGTTTGGGAAATTCAGCAAATACATCATAAGTTGAATACCGAATGCTCCTCCCAATCTCTAGGACATCCCTGAAGCCTTTCGTGGTGATTAATCCTGTTTTCGCTCCCTTTCTCTCTATAATCGAATTGATCACCAGAGTTGTTCCATGGATCACTTCGTCCAGGTTTTCAACAAAGCCCGGGGTTTTTTCCCCCATCTCTCTTATTCCATGTTCAACGGCATCCGAAGGATCTCTGGGGGTGGTGAGGCACTTGTAAGTTTTTATCTCCCCGGTTTGATCGTTAAGCAGGACAAAGTCGGTGAAGGTGCCTCCAATGTCGCAACCCAACCGGTAGAATTTTTCAGCCATTTAAACCTCCGCTTGACTAAAGTTCGGAGTCATTAGTTCGGGGTTCGGAGCACCAAAATGAAAACTCCGAACTCTGAACTCCGAACTCCGAACTCACAACTTCGTTTGATGCCATTCCTTCAACAGGAACTTCTGGATCTTCCCACTCGCGGTTTTGGGTAGTTCCTTTATAAACTCCACGTATTTTGGAATCTTATATTTTCCCAACTTGCCCTGAAGAAATTTGAGGGCCTCTTCCTCTGTCATTGTTTCACCCTGTTTGATGACAATATAGGCCTTTCCCACCTCCCCCCATTTCTCATCCGGTACCCCTACCACTCCCACATCGAATATCTTTGGATGGCTAAAGAAGGCCTTCTCGATCTCAGCAGGATAGACATTTTCTCCGCCGCTGATGTACATGTCTCTTTCCCGATCAACAATATAGAAGTATCCCTCCTCATCTTTTTTCGCCAGATCACCGGTATAAAGCCAGCCGTCACGGATCGTTTCGGCAGTGAGGTCAGGCCGGTTCCAATATCCGCTCATCAGGGTAGGGCCCTTAATAATGATCTCTCCCACTTCACCCAGACCGACTTCTTTCCCAGTTTTATCTACGATCCGCACCTCTCCATGAAAAACCGGAAGGCCCACCGAACCAATTTTCCGAGATGCGTTTTCCGGGGAAAGAAAGGTGATGGTGGAGGCTTCGGTCTGGCCAAAGATCTGGGAGATCACGATTCCTCTTTTATCATATTCTCTTAACATCGTCACCGGAATTCTTTCGCCCCCCGTGAAGTAACAGCGGACGGAACCGAGATCGTATTGTGAGAGGTCACATTCCT
>DYHU01000438.1 GCA_020724025.1 Syntrophorhabdus sp.
TGGGTTCCTGTTTCCACAGGAAACCCTGGATGCCGCATCAAGTGCGGCATGACATTCCAGTCAAAAGTGAAGAAGTGTTAGACGCACTACACTAAACTGTTACGAATTATTAAAAAGGAGGGATAAATTAGCAAGGTCTTCGGAAATACCTTTGGTTTAAAGCCCAGTCAGATCCGAAGGATTGGGTATATCTATCGGAGAAAGATCCCGCCCCAAAAGATCGTCACTCCTGAAGTCGCACGCCTTTTAGTAGATCTTTCCAATGAAATCCGTCGCCAGATCGGCATTTTCGTCGGCAGGAGAGGATCGATTGAGATGGTCATCGTCGGAGATCAGAGGGGAATCACGATTCCCGATCTCTCACGCTATAGAACCGGAATTCCGCGATTGAGAGGGTTGCGGATGATCCACACGCACCTTCGGGGAGAGCCCCTGAGTGAAGAAGATCTGACCGACCTCGCCCTCTTAAGACTGGACATGATGGTGGCCCTTACGGCCGATGGCAAAGATGGTCAGGAATCTGTCCACTCCGCCCATCTCCTCCCTGATAATCCCGAGAAGAGGGTATGGGAGGTCGCCCCCCCTTCCTCATGGAGGCAGTTGGATATCGATTTTCTAAAGTGGGTTCAATCCCTGGAAGATGAATTTCAAAGGGGCCAGAGGGCCATCTCCATCAGGGGTCCGCGGGAGAAGGCCATCCTTCTGTCGGTGAGCAGAGAGAGCAGAGAGATATTAGAGAACTCCATGGAGGAGTTAAGAGAACTGGCGGAATCGAGCGGTGTTTCGGTGGCTGAGACCATCGTCCAGAGACCGCAGACTATTTCCCATTCCACCCTGATAGGAGAGGGGAAATTAAAAGAGCTGCTGGTGAAATGTATGCAATTAGGAGTGGACCTCATCATCTTCGATCAGAACCTGACGCCCGGCCAGATGGCATCGATCTCTGACCGGACGGAATTGAGGGTGATCGATCGGACCCAGCTCATTTTGGATATCTTTGCCCAGAGGGCCCATACCCGGGATGGTAAGAATCAGGTTGAGCTGGCTCAGTTGAAATACCTCCTTCCGCGCCTTGCGAGAAAAACCTTGGCCCTCTCAAGGCTGACCGGAGGAATTGGAGGAAGAGGGCCGGGCGAAACGAAACTTGAGATTGATCGACGGAGGGTGAGGGAAAGGATTCATCTTCTGGAAAAGGAGCTGGAGAGGTTGAGCCAGAGGAGAGAGCAAAGAAGGGCCCTTCGGAAAAGGGCCGGAATTCCCATCCTTTCCATTATCGGATATACCAATGCAGGAAAATCAACCCTTTTTAATCTTCTCACAAGGAGCCAGTTCAGTGTCCAGGATAAACTTTTTGCCACCCTGGATACGGCCACGAGGAGATTAAGATTAACAAACGCACTCCGGATGAAAGAAAGGCCGGATGAAGTGGTGATCACCGATACGGTCGGTTTCATTAAGGACCTGCCCAGAGATCTGATGGGGGCCTTCCGTCCTACCTTTGATGAGCTCAGGGAATCTGACTTATTGATTTATCTGGTCGATGTCAGCAGTCCGCAGCGCCATGACCATATGGAGGCGGTTGAAAAGATCCTGATGGAACTGGGATTAGGAGAGCTTCCCAGATTTCTGGTTTTTAATAAAGAGGACAAATTGGATCAGGAGGAGGTGAGGGCGCTCTGCAAAAGATACGGGGCTGTTTCGATCTCAGCCCTCCGGCCTGAAAGCATCGACCATTTTTTCCAGGCCCTGGAGAAGAAATTAGGGGAGATCCATTCGTTGGCCAAGGAGCCGGATGGTGATCGAGTCCTCGACGATTTATGAAAAAATGGGATGGGCGAAAGAGCACTACCGGTTGACAAACCGGGTTCCGTCTGATATATGAAATAAAATCTTTCACATAGAGAGGATAGGGGATGGAGAACCATCTGAATCATATTACGGAATATCTCACCTTCGATGACGTTTTGCTGATCCCCGCTTTTTCAGAGGTCCTGCCAAAAGAGGTTGATATCAGCACGCAATTGACGCGGGAGATACGGTTGAACATCCCTCTGGTCAGCGCCGCTATGGACACGGTAACAGAGGCGAGAACAGCCATTGCCATGGCACAAGAGGGAGGGATTGGGATTATCCACCGCAATCTCTCCCTCTCCGATCAGGCCATGGAGGTGGACAAGGTAAAGAAATCGGAAAGCGGGATGATCCTTCATCCCATCACCATGCGTCCCGATCAGAGGATCCATGAAGCCCTGGAGGTCATGAGAAAGTATCGGATCTCAGGGGTTCCCATTACCCAAGAGGGTAAGCTTGTTGGGATCCTCACCAACCGGGATCTCCGGTTTGAGAAGAGGCTGGACGAAAAGATTTCGA
>DYHU01000082.1:0-12081 GCA_020724025.1 Syntrophorhabdus sp.
GGGAATGACACCTTTTTACGAGACCATCAATATTCTTTCAACTGCAATTTTACATTTTGAAATTTGCATTGCTAATTTTGCATTGATGATCTAACCCTCTCTCTCACCATGGAAACAAAGGTGTCTTCAAGAGAGGGCTTAACCATGATTAGGTCGACAATGGCTATCCCCTTCGCCTTTAGAATATCCCGAATCACCCTTTCCCCTTCTTTCGGATCATCAACGAGGAGATGGATCTTGTCCCCGGATAAGACGATGCTCCGAAATGATTCCTTCTTCTCCAGCGCCTTCATCGCCTTTTGGTTGTTCTCGACTCGAAGTTGCAGAATCTTCCCACCAATCCGGGCCTTGACAGCAGAGGGGGTATCAGCGACCAGCAGTTCCCCCTGGTGGATCAAACCGATGCGACTGCATCGCTCTGCCTCATCCATATAGGAGGTTGAAAAGAGGATGGTGACTCCCTCCTTTAAAAGGTCATAAAGGATGACCCAGAAGTCCCTCCTCGAAAGGGGATCGACTCCGGTCGTGGGCTCATCCAGAAAAAGGATTTCCGGGGTATGGATCAAAGCACAGATCAATCCCAGTTTCTGTTTCATCCCGCCGGAGAGATTCTGTGCCTTCCTTTTTCCGAAGGGTTCAAGGTTGGCAAATTGAAGAAGCCTTCCGATCCGATCCTTCCTCTCTTTCTTCGGGACCTGATAGAGGTCTGCGTAGAAATGGATATTTTCAAGGACGGTGAGATCCCCGTAGAGTCCGAATCGCTGTGGAAGATATCCCACCTTCTCCTTTAAATGCTCAGCCTCTTTCCTAATATCACAGCCCGCAACCTTTGCTTCTCCTCCGTCAGGAGGAAGAATCCCACAGAGCATCCGTAGGGTGGTCGTCTTTCCTGAGGCATCCGGGCCGACGAGACCGAAGATCTCCCCTGTTTTTACCTCCAGATTGAGCTGGTTCACGGCCGTTAATGATCCAAAAGTCTTCGTCAGGTTTGTTGTCTGAATGGAGAGCATTGAATACAGAAATCCAAATTTCAAAATCCAAATATCAAAGGAATGTCAAACTGCAAAACAGAGAATTTCTGAATTTGAGCTTTGGATTTGATTTGACATTTGAGGTTTGGCATTTGAACTTACCTGGACCTTTAAGGCACCGGGTTCTCATTGCTTGGTATCATCTTTACCAAAAGGCGAAGATAATGGTGCCAACAAAATCCGTCCATTGGCAGGCATGCCTGGCTTCAATTCACGGTCCGTATTGGGGATGTCAACTTTGATGCGGTAGACCAGGGTCACCCTCTCCTTCTCCGTTTGAATCTGTTTGGGCGTGAATTCGGACTGAGAGGAAATGAAGGATATCTTTCCTTTATACTCTTTCCGGGGCTGGAGATCCGTCGTCACAATGACTTCCTGCCCCCACTTCACACGGCTGAGCTCGGTCTCTGGTATATAGGCTCTCAACCAGACATTGACCATATCGGCCAGGGTGAGGATCGATGTCCCCGGATTGACCACTTCGCCCACCTCGCCCGATTTGACGAGAACGATTCCGGAGATCGGAGATCGAAGAACCGCATAACCGAGCTGCGTCTCTGCCAGTCTTAATGAGGCGCGGGTCTGCTCCACCTGAGCCCTTCCATCTTCGATATCCTCTTTCCTTGGCCCTTCCTTCACCTTTTTGTAGACCTCCGTTGCCCCCTCTAAGGCCGCCTTGGCGATCTTAAATTTGGTCTCCGCATTATCCAGGATCTCTTTTGGAATCACCCGCCCGTTGAAAAGGGTTTTCATCCGTTCATGTTGAGTCTTCTTATTCTCAAAATCGAACTGCGCCTGTTGGAGATTGGCCTCTGCTTCTTTCACCTCCTCCGGCCTCGAACCTGCAAGTAATTTTTCCAATCGCGCCTGGGACGATTTCAATGTGGCCTGTGCTAATTCGAGCCGCTGGCGAAGATCCTCATCATCCAACCGAGCAATCACTTTTCCTTTTTCAACCCAATCTCCCTCCTGGACAGAGAGGTGGACAATTCTTCCTGATATCTTAAAACCTACATCCACTTCTGTCGTTTCAATGTTTCCGGAAACCCTGATAGAAAAATCTCCATCCCCTTTATCTTTCATAAAAAAGTGAAAAACGAGGCCCCCGGCAAGGACCACTGCAAAAAAGATTATTATCCAACGTTTCATTTGAGTATTCCCCCAATTTAGAGCAGACCCATTATAAATTTCATTTCCCCTCCTGTCAAAAGTTTTATCCTCGGGAGAAGGAACCCACTTGAATTTTCGAGCAGTTATAGTAATATGTATTTAAGATGTTGAGATTCAATGACATTTTAGATCGTTTGATCTCCTATAATCCCAATGCCGACACAGACCTCTTAAGAAAGGCCTATGTCTTCTCCGCCAAAGTCCATTTAGGCCAGGTCCGCCTTTCGGGAGAGCCCTACCTCACTCATCCTCTTGAAGTGACCGGAATCCTCACCCAGATGCAACTCGATCCCGCCGCCTTAGCCACCGGCCTTCTTCACGATGCAGTCGAGGATACGCTGGCCACTCTCGATGAGATTTGTGAAAACTTTGGAAATGAAATTTCCGAGCTGGTTGACGGGGTGACCAAGATCAGCCGGATCTCCCTCCGGTCATCCGAGGCGAGTCAGGCGGAAAATTTCCGAAAGATGATCCTGGCCATGGTGAAAGACATTCGGGTCGTCCTGATCAAACTGGCCGACCGCCTCCACAATATGCGAACCCTTAAATACCATACCCCGGAAAAACAGGTGGAGATCGCCCAGGAAACCCTCGACATCTATGCCCCCCTCGCCAATCGCCTTGGAATTGACTGGATCAAAACGGAGCTGGAAGACCTTGCCTTCAAGCACCTCCATCCTGACATCTACGGAGATATCCAGCAAAAAATCGCCAAAAGGGAGAAAGAGCGGTATCGTTATATCGATGAAGTGAAACGAACCCTGATGAAGAAACTTTACGAAAACAAGATCGAAGGAGAGGTGACCGGCCGGCTCAAACAGATTTACAGTATCTATCAGAAGATGAAGGACCAGAATATCGATTTTCATCAGGTCTACGATATCACCGCCTTCCGGGTCGTCGTCCATAGCATCAAAGATTGTTACGATGTTTTGGGCATCATTCACTCCCTCTGGAAGCCCATCCCCGGAAAATTCAAGGACTACATCGGCCTTCCAAAGGAGAATCTGTATCAATCTCTCCACACCGCTGCCATCGGACCTTACGGCGAACGGATTGAGATACAGATTCGCACCCACGAGATGCACAGAATCACGGAGGAAGGCATTGCCGCTCACTGGAAATATAAGGAAGGGAAACCCCTGGACGAGGCGGATGACAAACGATTTACCTGGCTGAGACAACTCCTCGAATGGCAGCGCGATCTGAAGGATGATCAAGAATTTATTGAAAGTGTCAAGGTGGATCTCTTTCCCCACGAGGTCTATATCTTTACTCCGAAAGGGGAGGTGAAGGAATTCCCGTTGGGATCCACTCCGGTGGACTTCGCTTATAGCATCCACTCCGATATCGGGAATCATTGTATCGGAGCGAAGGTCAACCGAAAAATAGTTCCCCTGAAATATGAGTTCAAAAGCGGGGATACCGTTGAGATCCTCACCTCTCCCAATCAGAAGCCAAGCAAGGACTGGCTCAAGTTTGTCAAAACCCCCCGGGCCAAGACCAAGATCCGTCAGTGGTTCAAATCGGAGGAGAGAGAGAAATCGATCGCCCTTGGGAAAGAGATTCTGGACAAGGAGTTTCGAAAATACGATCTTCATCAGGCCAAGTTGATCAAGTCAGGAGAACTGGCAAAGGTGGCCGGGGATTTCAGTTTTCAGGGGGCGGAAGATCTGATCGCTGCCGTTGGTTATGGAAAGGTGACCGCCAACCAGATCATTGGAAAGCTCCTCCCTCCGGAAAGGCTGGAGCAGAAGGAAGAACAGGAAGAGAGTCGCCTGAAAAGTCTCCTTCATAAAATCACCCGCACCGGTCCGAAAGATGCCCTCCTCATTAAAGGACTCGATAATGTGATGGTTCGCTATGCAGGATGCTGCAACCCCGTGCCCGGAGACAGGGTCGTGGGGTTCATCACAAGGGGTCGTGGAGTAACCATCCATACTATCGATTGCCAGGGTGTGGTGGATGAAGATCCCAACCGGAAGGTGGAAGTGGAGTGGGATTCGAAAAAGGGATACAGTTATCCTGTCCGGATTCGTATCTATTCGGATGACAAAAAGGGATTGCTGGCGGAGATCAGCAGTTCCATCGCCTCCCACGAAGCCAACATCACGAATGCAAGAGTGGAAACAACCGATGATAGAAGGGCTATTGGAACTTTCGAACTTCAGATCCGGGATTTAAACCATCTGAGGAAAGTGATTAAAGGCCTTGAAAAGATAAAAGGGGTCCACCGGGTGGAAAGGATGAGGATCGAACCTCAGGCCGAATCCTAATGTAGTCACCTGGTCGTGTAGTCTTATAGTCCTTTAGTCTAAAAACGATAAGACTATTAGACTATACGACGATGTGACTTTTTTTAAGATTAGGCCGCCTTGGTGACAGAACCTGAGCGAAGACAACGGGAGCAGACCTTCATTTGAATCGTCCTTCCCTCTTTGATCGCCTTCACCTTGTGGAGGTTGGGATACCAGACCCTTCGGGTCTTATTGTTGGCATGACTTACATTGTGGCCAAAAACAGGCCCTTTTCCGCAGATCTCACACTTTTTCGCCATTTCATAACCTCAGTTATAATTCATTAACTTTTAACATAACCCTGCAAAAAATTCAAGGAAAGGCCACCCCTTCTTGTAGCCTCTCAGTTTTGATTGGTAAATACCCAGGCGATGATGTAACTCAAGGCTTTAGGTAATTCCATCTCATTGATAGTCGGAGCCGATAGTCCCGCTGGAGGCGGGATAACCCCGCCTCCAATATAGGCGGGACAGGAATGTCCCGCCTATCGGGTGTAATTAAATTTTTATCAGGAATTTTGTGACCCCCCGTAACTGAGAAGGTGTGAAAAAATTAAGAATTCGAAAATAGACCCCTTGAGATCATTGAGGATTTTTATGCAAAAAGATGGGTTTTGCCAATTTTTTCACACCTTCTGAGGGGTTACCCTTTCTTACTCTTTAAAGGCGGTCATGGGTTCGAGGATCAATTCGCCTCTCTCGAAGCGTTCGATGGAAAGAGAGGAGATGTCGATTGTGGTCGCCTTCCCATCAACAACCAGCTCCGAAATCACCTTCCCTACGGCAGGGCTGTGCTGAAATCCGTGGCCGCTAAAGCCATTGGCTAAGATGAAACCTTCTACGCCTGGAACCTTTCCTAAAATGGAATGGTTATCCGGCGAGATCTCATAAAGCCCTGCCCACCCCCTGGCAATACGAGCCTTTTCCAGTGCAGGGACGCGATAGATCGCATTCTCCGAAGCCTCAACCATGGCCTCATAATCGGTGCTTGTATTAAAACTCGGCTCCCTGTCCAGAGGACCGGAAAGAAGAAACCCATCCACCTCCTTGCGGAAATACCATCCCCGGTGAAAATCGATGGTGAGCGGAACGGTCTGTTGGGTGAGATCAAATGGGGCAGTCACAAAGACCTGTCTTCTCAACGGTTTGACAGGAATGCTGATGCCCGCCATCTCAGCCACCAGAGAGGCATAAGGCCCTCCGGCATTGACAACCACAGGGCTGGAGATCTCCCCCCCGTTTGTCCTGACACCCGTCACCCTGCCCTTATCGACCCATATTTCTTTTGCCTCTATCCCCTCATAGATCCTCACCCCCGCCCTTCTGGCACCGTTGGCAAATCCGGAGAGGACTTCACTCGGACCTGCATATCCATCCCGGAAGCAGAAGGTCCCACCCAGGATGTCGTCCATCTTCAGATAGGGCCATTGCCTTCGGATCTCGTCCGTATCCATTAATTCAACCGGGATATTAAACTTCTTCTGCAGTTTTATATTCTCTTTAAAGACTCCCATCTCCGATTTCGTCGTTGCCAGGAAAAGGTAACCGATTCTTCTGAATTCCGGATTGACCCCGAACTCCTCCTCAAAATGGTCGAAGGTCTTCATCGATTCGAGAGAAAAAAGAATATTGATCTCTGTGGAAAATTGTGTTCTTATCCCGCCCACACACCGGCTTGTCGAGCCCTCTCCCAACTGCCCCTTCTCCAGGAGGACAATCTTCCCAGCCCTCCTCTGCCCCAGATGATAGGCGATGCTCAATCCGATGATTCCACCACCGATGACGACTACATCTGCAACAGGTTCCAATTCAAATCCTCACCTTAAGCTCGAACGGATGAAATGGATGAGTGTGAGAATGTCAAATGCAGGTATTGTTACGGCCTCTCTCAATGCTTTTCCAAAAACAGCCATATTGGTACATTCAAGAACAACAGCAGATACATCAGGGTTATCGTCAACCAGGGCAGAAGCTTCGGCAACCACTTCCTTTTCAACCCTTGAAAAATCTAAATCAGGGTTATTTCTCAAATAGATTCGATGGAATTCACTATCCGGCTTCATCCCGCGAATAGCGGAGGGAATTCCTTCAGCATCAACCCCTTTGAGAAGGTCCGTCGTAAACGAGTCTCTGTCTGCCGTGAGCACACCGATCCGTCCTCGCCTGCCCACCAATTCGTATGCCCAGGGAATCTGAATGAGGCTGGAAGTAAAAAGAGGGACATCGACAGCGGAAGCCATCTCCTTTTGCCAGATCGCAAGGAATCCGCAACTTGTGGTGATCGCCATCGCCCCCCGCCTCTCCAGGGCCTTTGCCGCTTCGATGAAAGGAAGGAGGAGTGAAGAATCCTTCTCTCTGACCACTCGGGATGGGAGGGCTCCATCAACCGTTTCGAAGAGGACCGGAAAGGGAAAGGTTTTCGGGTTTCCTATATCCCCCAAAAGCCTTGGAAAACGGGTATCTAACAGGATGATGCCGATCAAAAAAAACCTCCTGAAAGAACGGCTTAAAAGATTGGATATTACATAACACAAAATACCCTTTCTTAAAATGGCTGCCACCCGATAAATCTCTCTTTAAGCAGGTGGGAGATAATTTTTTTCTTTACTTTTTATCCTTCATAAATTATAAAAGTATCCAAATTTAAAGAAGGAGGGATGTCAGATGAAAAAATTATTATTCCTTACTATCCTTTCATCATTGATCTTGGTTGTCTCTTTGGCCCACGCCCAAACTCTGACCTGGACAGCGGGCGGAGTCGGTGGCGGATGGTATGCTATTGCAGGGGGCATCTCCAACATCATCAATGAAAAATCAGGCGGAATCACAGTTAAAGTGATCCCAGGGGGTGGCACAGTAAACCCAAGACTTGTCGACAAGGGAGATTGTGAGTTGGGATGGGGTCTTCCTTTCTTGAATGTGGCGGCCTGGAACGGTGAGGACCCTTATGATAAGAAACATTCGAACCTTTGCGCCATTGCTGGCGGAATGAGCCTCAATTTCTTCCATTTCTATGTGGCAGCGGAAAGCCCAATCAAGACGATGGATGAAGTTTTTAAACAGAAAAAGGCCCTCCGTATGGCCATCTCACCCACAGGAACTTCTGACGAATGGGTCTTCCGAAAAGTGCTCGCTCATTACAAGACCGATTACAAAGACCTTGAAGCCGCAGGGTTCAAATTCTTCAGAGGCTCCTATGCGGAACAGGCAAGCCAGTTTAAAGACCGGAATGTGGATGCGGTCTTCACCTTTCTGGCTCTTCCGGGAGCAGCCATCACCGAAGCCTCCATTGGACGTTCTCTCCGGCTCACCCATTTTTCTCCAGAAGTGCTCAAGAGCCTTTTGCAATATGGTATCGAATCGGGGAAAATCCCTGCAGGAACTTATCCCAAGGCTGCCAATGCCAATGAGGACGTGACGACCGCCATTGCTGGAAGTGTCATCCTCGTAAATAAGAATGTGGCTGACGATGCGGCTTACCGGATTGCCAAGGTGATCCATGAAAACCTTGACCAGTTCCGCAAGATCCATGGCTCCTTGGTTCCTTATCAACTGAAAGATGCAGTCACAGGATTGGGCTTGATTCCCCTTCACCCCGGTGCGGAAAAGTACTATAAAGAAAAAGGGGTTTTGAAATAACCGCCATCTTCTCGGCCAAAAACCGGCGCCCGCCCTGTAAAATAATCTCTCAATACATGTTTGACAGGGCATTTCTTTTAAGTAGCCCGAGTTATTTTTATGTTAGAATCCAATTTATATTTAACAGGGCCCGCCCCATCCCCTCTGGATCGGTGCGGGCGTTCTTGCCGTTCACTTTAAAATAATCTTCATTATTGAATACCCTCCCCCTCCGACGGGGGAGGGTCAGGGTGGGGGTGGAGAGGATCGAATTACCCCCACCTCAATCCTCCCCCGCAAGGGGGGAGGAGATTTTTTCAGTATTTTCTGAGCAATCATGCCAATTGCATTAAAAACGGATATTAAGGGGATGCGTCTGTGCGATCTCTCAAGGGTTGGGTCAGAATTGCCGTCCTGATTTACGGAGTATCCGCTTCCCTGCTCCATATCTATACTTCTGGGTACGGAACCTTTGAACCTCGCACTCAACGAGGACTTCACCTCCTCCTCCTTCTTCCCTTAATCTACATTCTCTTTCCTGCCACAAAGAAGTCACCCAAAGACCGACCCAGCCTTTTAGATGGGATCGCCTCCATCTTCTGTTTCTTAGGCCCATTCTATATCGTTTGGAATGCTGAACGCCTCAATTTTCGAATGGTGGGGATGGATGAGATTCGAACCATCGAGATCATATTAGGGTCGATCCTCGTCATTTTAGTTGTGGAGGCATGCCGCCGGGCACTTTCTCGATGGATGGCGATCACTATCGCCTTCTTCCTGTTCTATCTGGCCACTGCCCCCTACTGGCCAGGACTGTTGAAATTCAAAGGTTATTCTTTCCCCCGTATGGTTGAGGTTCTATTCTTGGCAGGAGATGAAGGGATCTTCGGCTTCCTCACGGGGATTTCATCCAACATTCTATTTATCTACATCCTCTTTGCCGGTTTTATGTTGAGCGCCGGGGTTGGGAGCTTCCTCATCGACTTTGCCATATGGGCCGCAGGATGGGCAAGGGGGGGCCCTGCAAAGATTGCCGTCATCTCCAGTGCCCTTTATGGAACAGTGAGTGGTAGTACTGTTGCCAATGTCTATGCGACGGGAAGTTTTACGATTCCTCTGATGAAAAAAGGCGGTTTTGTTCCCAAACAGGCGGCAGCCATTGAGGCCATTGCCGGGACCGGAGGACAGCTGATGCCGCCCATCATGGGCGCAGGGGCTTTCATCATGTCAGAGGTGACGGGCATTCCTTATTTCAAGATCATACAGGCCGCTGCCATCCCTGCTGTGCTTTATTACCTCGGACTATTCTTTGTCGTCCATTTCATTTCGGGAAAACAGGGGATGGCAAGCATTCCAAAGGCAGAGCGGCCCAGTATTTTGCCGATGCTTCGTCACGCTTATTATTTCCTTCCTTTTATATTGGTGATCGTCTTCTTAGGATATGGTTATTCTCCCACCAAATCCGCCTTCTATGTCGTTTTGATCATCTTCGGTCTCAGCTTCCTCGACAGAAAGACCTGGATGACCCCTAAAAAACTTATCGACACCCTGTTTCAAGCGGCTGCCAATGCGGCCATCATTGCCACAGCCCTCGCAGGCTCTGGAATGGTGGTTGGAGTCCTGACCCGAACCGGAGCCGCACTGGCCTTCGGCGGCGTCCTCCTGAGCGCCTCCTTTAACAATCTCCTCCTCGCAATGATCCTCGTCTTTCTGGTTGTCAGCGTTCTCGGGACCGGAATCCCGACCACCCCCGCCTATATCATTGCAGTCACCGTCGGTGCCTCAGCCCTTGGAAGGTTTGATGTCGCCTTATTGTCGGCCCACCTCTTCGTCTTCTACTATGCCGTGCTTTCGGATCTCACTCCTCCGGATGCCATCACTGCTTTCGCGGCGGCAAACCTGGCCGGCTCCGAGATGATGGCCACAGGAATTGAAGCCTTCAAGCTGGGAATTGCAGGGTTTCTCGTTCCCTTCGCTTTTGTCTTTCAACCCGCCCTTCTCCTTCAGGGAACGCTCTCTGAGATCCTCATGGCAACCGGATTGACAGCCCTTGGGGTGGCCTGCCTTTCCGCTTTCCTGGTCGGATATGTCTGGTCTCCTTTAGGCTGGCTCCATCGTCTTCTCTTCGCATCCGCAGCCATCCTGCTGGTC
This sequence comes from Syntrophorhabdus sp., assembly GCA_020724025.1. Next base: position 10,267 of record DYHU01000082.1, read on the forward strand.
TTTCCCACCATCGGCCTAGAGTTGATTGGAATTGGACTGGCAGGGGGATTGTTTATCTGGGCGAAAATGAAGAAGTAATTGGGAATTGAGAATTGATCATTGACCACTGGTCATTGATGTTTCTTCCTCAACATCTTCATTAGAAACATAATCTCCTCATTCTTCATCCAATAGGAGCAGATCAGATAGACTCCCAGGCTAACGGCGATCCCCGTAAGGAGAAGGAGAGCCTTCTCCAAGGCGCCGCCTGTTGTCGACCAATCCCCCAGAGAGCAGATCAGATAGGCGGTCAACCCCATGGGAAGGCTGCAGAGCAACACCCGGACAAGTGATTTCACATTTTTGCCTATCTCCATTCCGCCCAATTTCGGGTTCAACTTCCTGCAAAGAAGGGCCAGGTTCAGAATCGATGAGAGACTGGTGGCCAAGGCAAGGCCGGCATGTTTCAAGGGAGTGAAGAAGATGAAAATGGCATTGAGAACGACATTGGCTCCAAGGCAGATGAGGGCGATCTTTAGGGGAGTCCAGGTATCCTGAAGCGCATAAAAGGCGGGCACAAGGGTTCTCGCTCCCGCAATGGCCCACAGGCCAACCGAATAGCACAGGAGCGCTTTAGCTGTCATCTCCGTGGCAGAATAGTCGAAGAGACCCCTCTGGAAAAGGAGGTTGATAATAGGCGTCTTTAAGGCGATCAGCCCCACCATCGCCGGAATGCTGATGAAAGAGGTGAGACGGAAGACGAAGGAGAGCGTATCCTTCAACTCTTCCATCTTCCCCTGAGAGGCGAGCCCGGAAAGGCTCGGCAGGGAAGCCATCCCGATGGCGACGGCAAAAATTCCCAATGGAAATTCCAGCAACCGGTCTGCAAAGAAGAGATAGGAGACGCTTCCCCCCGGAAGGAAAGAGGCGAAGATCGTATCGATGAAGACATTGAGTTGATAGACCCCTGTTCCGATCAGGCCCGGCACCATCAGGCCGCCGATCCGCTTGATGGCAGGATGCCCGAAATGAAAATTGAACCGGAAGGTGATTCCCTTCTGCCATAAAAAGGGGATCTGGAAGAGAAACTGGATGACCCCTCCGGCGAGGACACCGATGGCGAGCGTCATGACCGGTTTTTGAAAGGAATGGTAGAAGAGAAACACAGAAAGGATGATGGAGATATTGAGGAAAATGGGAGCAATGGCCGGAGCGAAAAAGTGCCGATAGGAGTTGAGGATTCCCATACAGAGGGCAAAGAGCCCCATGAAGAAAAGATAGGGGAAGATGATCTGATTGAGCGTGATGGTCAACTGAAATTTTTCCGGAATTCTGGCAAATCCGGGTGCGATCACCTGAATCAAAACCGGAGAGAAGAGGATTCCGAAGAGTGTGATCAGCAGTAACACCAGCCCCATCAGGGTGAAGGCGGCATGGGTCACCTCTTTAATTTCCTTTTCTGACCGCTGTTGAAGGTATTCGGTATAGACCGGGATGAATGAGATGGTCAGGGATCCTTCTCCTACCAGTCGCCTCCAGAGGTTGGGAATTCGAAAGGCGACGAAGAAGGCATCGGCCGCCATCCCTGCTCCGAAGAAATGGGCGATGACCATATCCCTAAAAAATCCCAGGATACGGCTGAGGAGGGTCCCCATCCCTATGGTGGAAGCCGCTTGGGTGATCTTCCTGTTCTCAGTCATGCGTTTATAAAGCAGGGGCGTATAAATTTACGCCCCAACTTGACACACGCTATCCTAAAATGTTAAAAAAATCAACAGACTAAAAGAAAGGAGACTCAATTTTGGCAATCCATCCATCAGCCATTAAAAGGGCAAA
>DYHU01000082.1:12181-13521 GCA_020724025.1 Syntrophorhabdus sp.
AAAAGAAAGGAGACTCAATTTTGGCAATCCATCCATCAGCCATTAAAAGGGCAAAACAGAATGAGAAAAGGAGGGTTCGAAACCTCCATATGGAATCGACGTTAAAGACTTCGGTTAAGGAAGTGCGGGAAGCAATCGAAGAGAAGGATATGGAGGGCGCCAGGAAAGCCCTATTAAAGACCATCCCTCTCATTCAGAAAGGATGCTCAAAGGGCATCTTCCACAAAAACACCTCCGCAAGAAAGATCTCCCGGCTGACTCAGGCAGTCAACAAATTGAAACCTGCTACATAATAAAAGTCAGATAGTCAGATAGTCTCATGGTCAATTAGCCTTTTTGTCCTAAACTATACGACTATACGACCATAAGACTATGAGACCATTCATTTACGAAACAGGCTTCTTCAACTAACCCAACAACTTTTGTGGCCGGCAGAGGTCGATGACCAGTTTCTCCATCAGAAGATTCTTTGGCCCTCGTCCCGTTTTAATGGCTAAATCAGTCTGGTGACACTTCAGTATCCCTTCTCGCAGAGAGGCCACCGAGAAGCTCCTCCCCTGCTCTATCAACTTCTTAACATTCCAGGCCTGCATCCGGAGGGCTCTTGCCATCTCTTCGAGGTCTTTCCGATTGGAGGCCATCTCCTTCACCCTCCAGATATTCCAGTAGTGCTTGGACATCATGCCCACGAGAAGAGGAACAGGATCGTCCTTTCTCTTCGGGAGCGGTTCTTCTTTCTTAAAGGGAATGGCCTTCAATTCCAATGCTTTCTCCAGGATGGTCAGCGCCTTCTCCAGATTCTGATGGCCGATGGCATCGGTTAAATCAAAAACAGTGGTGACCTTTGCCGCCGAAGTGATCCCCTCTACATCAGAGAGTTCAATCCTTTTCTTGCTCCCGACGCTTAAAAAGACCTTCTCCAGCCCATTATCGAGGTCCTGGAGGTGATCTCCCACCACCTCGACAAGATAGCCAGCCGCCTCTTCGGAGATGTATTTTCCTTTCTCCTCCATCCTCTTTTTGACCCAGGAGACAAGCCCCTTTCCTCTGAGCCGGGGATATTCGACCACCTTCCCGACCTTTTCCATCTCTTTCTGGTATTTCTTCCATGGTCCCTGGGTCTGGCCACACATCGCCAAACAGGTGGTGGGAGAAGGATTCCGGATATAAGGGATTAACGCCTCCACCTTCTCCTCATCGAACTGGTCTGCTCCCCGGATGAGAACAAATCGGTATTGAGAAAACATCGGAAGGGTCTGGGCTGTCTGGACAATCTCCTGGCCGCTGTGCTCCTCTCCGTGGAAGAGATGAAGATTGAACCCTCTCTCCTTCGGGGAAAG